>QMRW01000011.1 GCA_003650785.1 Thermoprotei archaeon
AAATGTCTGGTTTTCAAGACTATAGATGGTGTATTAGAAATGTATGGTTTATACAAGCATTAGGAGGAACAGGAATGACATTCTGGGACTTCAAATCAGAATACTGGGGACTAGTAACAGGTAAGAGCTTTGAGTACAATCCCAAAGAGCGCCCACAATTTAAGGAGTCTTACATTGCGGTTATGGAGTTAAATAAAATCTTCAGGAGACTCTCCTATATTCTCGGTAGCTCACCTCCATTAGAGCCATCCATAGGTATTCTGATCTTAGATGAAGATAGCTATCATGAAAGTGGAGTCTCTATCCCGCTTACCATGAAGTTTTTATCGCTACTATTGAGACTTGGATTTGGTGCAGAAACTGCAATAATAAATGAAGAATATCTCTTAAATGGAAGGATAAATCGATATAGACTTGTGATAGCCCCCCATATCAAATATATTTCTCACAGGGAGGCTGAGGGTTTGAGAAAGTATGTTGAGAGAGGAGGAGTACTCTTAGTGTGTCCCTTCTGTGGAGAATGTGATGAAAAAGGAGAACCCTATCAAGAAGTACCCTGTAGACCGCTTATGGAAGTTACGGGTATTAAAGGTAGTGTTAATACTGATAGGGAGCTATTAGCACATCTCCACAGAGTCTATGAGTATCTCCCAGAGAGAGTTAAAGCAGGAAACTGGCTACTTGAAACATTTACACCGTTTCAATCTAATAAGATGCTGCTGACTATAGATCGTACATTTGCACTAGATTACATTCATAATCTAATTAAGCAGAACTCAGGTATTTCCAGGGTAACTCGGAATCTATATCATTTCGTCAAAGATACTACTAGTTGGTGTCTTCCAGTTCAGGATATAACAATTGTCACTGAAACTGCCACAGGTATTGCTGAATGTAATGGTAAACCAGTAATTGTCATTAACAGGTACGGTAATGGTTACTGCATCTATCTTGCTGCAGACTTTAAAGATACTATGCTTGAGAACATCCTAAGAAGTGCACTACACCTCGCAGGACTAGCACCATATACGCAAATTTCACCAAACGGGTTAGAGAAGGATATACTCTTAGGCGCTAGACGCGCTAAAGATGGTTACCTATTCTTTTTAATAGAAATTGGAGATAGGGATCATACATTAACACTTGAATTCAATAAGAACAGAATAGGATTGGAGGATCGGGAGTACAAAATTAGAGAACTCCTTGAAGGGAGAACCTTTAGGATTCATGGAAGACAACCTAAATTAGAGCTTGAAATAGGAGTATGTGATGTGAAGGTACTTCATATACCGTTAACATAGGTTATTGAAATATTTTTGTAGGTTCATATTTTATACTGACAGATAATCTAAGTAATTAAGAGTCAGTAGCTCCCCTGGCTTCTACTCCTCTTATGGATATTTGTTGATTGCATTTTTCGCATATACTGCCAGTTACTAGTTACTCATTCATGAAGTTTGCATACCCCTGCTCTTTAAGTATCTATATGCAGAGAGAGCTGCTATAGCACCTTGTCCTGCTGCTACTATAGCTTGTTTATAGGGTATATCTGTAATATCTCCTGCTGCAAAAACCCCTTCTACAGAAGTTTGACAGTATTTGTCTATTATGACCTCTCCTCGTTCATTAAGCTTTACGAAATCCCTAAGTATATCCGTCGCAGTAGTGTAGCCTAACTCTACAAAGAGCATATCCACTTTAAGTTGTATCTCCAAACCTTCTCTTTCCAAGATTATACTCTCTAGCCTATTTCTACCCTCTAGCTTCTTAATTTTAGCTCTATCTACTACATGAATTCCCTGAGAGATAATATGCTCAAGCTCTTCTCTTGAAAGTCCAGCATTTGGTTTTGGAGATACTAGGTAGATTTCTGATGCATATTTTCTTAGTATCTCTAAATATCCTAATACACGGTGGCCATAGCTTACCATAGCTACTTTTCTTCCTATAGTTATGGGTGCATCACAGAGTATGCAGTACGATACCCCCCTTCCTCGAAACTTCTCTTCACCTGGTACTGCAAGCCGTATGGGTACTTTACCCATTGCCAGTATCAATACCTTCGAGGTGAACTTCTCGCCGCTTCTAGTAGTCACATAAAACTTTCCATTCACTTTCTCTAGCAGTATAACTTCATCTATTAGAATTTCTATTCCTAACTCTTGAACTAGTTCTACAATCCTTCTTACTAATTCTATACCTTTTTCTCCATCGAATCCTGGATAATTATGTAGTTTAACAGCATTATTTAGCTGTCCTCCTAGATCTATGCTTATTAGTAGGGTATCTACCTTGAGTCTGGCTAGATACAATGATGCTGTTAACCCGGCTATTCCACCACCTATGATTACAACATCATACTCCATTAGACTCTCCTCTCTTCAATGTTTATTTGTTATTATTTAATATACCTTGATTAGAGCTCTATCTACGGAGTTTTACACTAGGTCTTTTTAGCTTACCCAACATGCTTTTTAAGATATTGGAGAGTTCATGAGAGAAACACAGTAGATCGTTCCTTTCAACTTCTGTAATCCTACTTAGTATTCACATATTACTTTATTCTAACTTAAAGATTAAGCGATAGATATATTATATGATGCTCATCTTAATCTTGAACAACACCTGTATAGAGAAGGGTGGTATGATGACTCTAAGACTATTAGCCATGCTCTTGATACTCTTACTAATAGTAACCATAAATACACCCCGTTTAACCTCTGAATTCTCACAGCTTGAAATTATACTCGATATTCAAAGAGATGGATCTGTCATAGTAACCCATATTATAAATGTAACGGAGCTTCGCGTATTTATAGACGTCCAAGCCCTCGCCAAACCCCTTGAACCCATACTTGCTGTAGGTAGAGAGTTATATGATACTAGTGTGGAAGTTATTAATGGAAAATACGTAATCAGAGTATATGCTCCCGATGTAGGCATTGTCAATGTAACTTATGTAACCGATGTTCTTGTCACAAGAACACCTCCCAATGTGTGGACTATAAAGGTAGGCTCTTCCTACACTATGAGAGTAATACTCCCAAAGGATTCTATACCATTAGAGATTCCAGAGGGATTTATTAGTTTATACGAGTACGACGACAGGTATGTCATAGTACTACCTCCAGGAGACTATGAAGTGAAGTGGTTACTAATGATACATCCACCGATACTCATAGCGAAAGCTGAAATTGTAGATTTGAGATATCCTACCGAAGTCCTAAGTGGCTCTAATTTCACTCTAAGCATACGATTAATGAATGTAGGGAACAAGAGCGGTATATTCTTTATCACAATTCACGACAGGTTTAGGGGAATGCTACTCAATAAAACTACCTTTAGTCTAGGAGTCGGTGAGACCATAGACTTAAAGTTTAAAATAATTTCACCAAAGGTTTCCGAGAACATCATATATGCTCTAGAGGTCATATGTGGGCATGACAATATTACTGATGATAAGATAACCATCAATATTAAAGTCTTCGTGAGAAGACTCATCCCTAAGATTGAGCTACTGGAAGTTAAGATGAAGGAGAGAGTAACGTCAGGCGAAAAATACTCAATTATAATTATATTAGTAAATAAAGGAAATAGATCAGCTACAACATTTATTAGATTATATGATAAAAAGAGGAAAATTAAACTCTTCTACGACGAAAGACCCTTGAAACCCGGGGAGAAGTTACCCTTTGAAGTAGAACTCAGTGCACCCTCAGTAGATAGGGAGACCATTTTAGAACTACTTCTAGAATACGGATATGAAGGTAAAGTAGTTGAAACGAGAACTCTGATAATCCATGTCCTTCCCAAATACTATAACTATACTACTTGGATAATAGTAGGAGTGATAGCGCTTATACTAGCTATCTCAGTTTCGCTCATACTAATTAGGTTAAGAAGAAAAAGGGAAAATACAGAGTTAAAGTACATACTTACTGATGTAGATGTAGAGATAATAAGATTACTCCAATCTAGATCAGGAGAACTATTACAGAGAGAAATAGTATCCACACTTGGACTACCTAAGACAACAATCCATAGGCACTTGAAAAAACTAGAGAAATACAATATCATTAAAATAGAGAAGATAGGAGCGATTAATATAGTAAGATTAATAAAGAGATTAAAAGTGTAGGATTCTCCCTAACGAGGGAACATTCTAAAAGACCTGTGAATAGCTATAAGGAACGATAGAAGAGTTCCTGAATTACTAAAGCTCCTAGATAGTTTCAAAACACATGACTACTACTATGACAGCCTATAGCAATTTCGTAAACCTAACACATAATGTATATCATTATCCGGAGAATAGAAGTAGCTCTTATCTAGGTCTTGTAACGTAGATAGAGGAGATATACCAGGAAGAACGTAGCTTCAGGGTTCTACTATCTAGCAGAGACTTTTCCTTCAGTACATGTAGTTTATCATACTAGTGTCTATTTTCACAAGAACTAATGGCGCTCGTTTGGAAGATATTATTTTCACCCTATTCAGTGCCCTATTCAGTAGGTGTACTGGATTCTTCTCTAGATAGCTTACAGTTGAATTTATATCTCCAAGTTTTTTGAATATATTATCGACCTCTGCTCTAAGAATATTCTCTGAGATAATGTCAGTAAAGCAAATCTCTCCCTTTTCAATTAAAGCTCCTATTATAATTTCTTTAAGTTCTCTCCAAAATCTCAGCCTCCTTATGACTGTATTGATATCACTACTTAGCATTAGTTTCTGTCTTTTTACGTCCTCATCTGAGAGTACTACTTTAACTCTTTCCTTCCACTTCTGGAGCCATAGTTCAGTCCATTCCTTCAATTCTCTATTGTATCTGTTGGGATTTAATAGCATATTTTCCATTTCCCTTAGTGCTAAATTCTCTACACTCTCGCATTTAGATACCTTTAGTTTATTCTTCAGATAGTTCTTGAAGTCCTGAAAGGCTACTTTAGCCATAAAGGTAGCCTCATGGCTTGAGATATCCGAAAGTATGGATTTAATAATGTTATAGAACCAACCGATAAACATTTCAGCCATGGTAGTGGCCATACTTCTTAAGTATCTCATACTGCTATCCCTATGCACTGATACTATTAAACCTTCCTAATTTGAGAGTAGTCTAGAGTATCTCTTAAGCATTACTGCACGTTTTCACGACTATTTTCACGGAGTACGTGTAGCACATCGTATATCTTGCCCTTCAACACCATATCTCTATAAATTCTCCATATCCTCTTAATACTTACAAATGTAGTATTAAACCCTCTACTTTCTAGATCAGTAATAACAGTCGATGGTAGCTCGTCGGGGTGTAGAACAAGTACCTGAGATAGGACTCTCAGTATGGATTCTTCAATATCTCTATTACGTGGGTACTTTCTCCTCATGGAAATAGTGAGCTTAAGTACGTTTTAAAATTATCTTTTTAAGTCTCTCAGCTCAACCTTAATATGGTGGTGCTACCTCACTTCAGTGAGTGATGAAGAATTAATCACATGATAGATGATTGTAAGGAGGTGAGCTGATATCTATATGGAGAGGGGCTAGTAGCCGAGCTATTGCTATGAGGAAAAGGAACCCGGTCTGACTTATTACATCAAGTATGTAGGAATATGCTGAAATAAAATTACAACATGGGTATTAATCTAAGCCCCTGAGATACGAACTTCAGATCCTTCTAGAGACTCAAATATACTTTTATCACTCGATTACTAGTTACACAGGGGTACAGAGTGGACTCTATTAGGAGCCTAGTGAGAGTAGGTAATTCTCTATATATCTCGTTACCGAAAAACTGGACTAAATCCTTAGGCCTAGACAAGGGATCCAAAGTCGAATTGATAGTTAGAGAAGATAATGTTCTAGAGGTAATCCCCATCTCCAAAAAAGTACTCCTACCTAAGAAAATAAGCATAGTATACGACAAAATGTTTAGACACAAAATGATGGCAGCATACTTAGCTGGTTATGAAGTAGTAGAAGTAGAGGTACCTAGCGGGGCCTCTCATAGAGTAATTGAAGAGATAGAAGATATGCTCAGGCTCCTAGTAGGTGTAGAAGTAGTAGAGGAGAGTGAAAGGAAGATAGTACTCCAGTGTTTTACCAGAGATGATTACGACATAGTTCAAGTACTTGGAATGATGGATAGGATCACAAGGAGTATGTACACAAATGCTATTAAATGCCTTTTCAATAGGGATGTAAAAGGCTTGGAATTCATAATAGAGAGAGATAACAGAGTTGATAGATTGTACTTTCTATCTGTGAGATTAATAAGATCTCTGATAAGAAATCCAATGATACCTTCAGAGAGGAAGGTTATTCTGATGGATTTGAGATTACTTGCTAGAGATCTAGAAGAGATAGGAGATCTCTCCGAGGAAATGGCCAGAGAGATCCTATTTACGATAAGGAGAGGAGTACGGATTACTCCCTCAGAGGAGATACAAGATATAAGTCAGGAAATATCCGATCTACAATCAAGCATTATGACAACACTTCTGAGAAGTACGAGACCGAGAACTGATATTTTTGAAAGGATTAAAGGACTTAAGTATAGAATCAGGCTACAAATGAAGAGACTGTCTTCACTTCATACTCCGAACGTGCTTAGTGACATAATGCACCTCTTAGAAGATATAGTAGATAGAGTGGAGGATATAAGCGATCTCATAATATAGTATCTCCTGGATGCTATTTAAAGATTAAGAGATTCTAGAGAATACCTACAAGATGGAAGCTCTAGTATGGCATAGTATCCCTTACTCAGTGGTCCTGGATTTAGTACTAGAGTTTCACCTATATTGTCCACGCCTCTAGCTTCATGTACATGGCCACAGAGGCATACTAGAGGCTTAAGCCTCTCTACAATATCTCTAACAAGGTGTGACCCTATATGTTCGCCAGTGAATGCTATATCTACCTTTGTTCCATAGGGAGGATAGTGGGATATTATTATAGTCTTCTCGGTATGTTTTATTTCCTCTAACGATAACTCCCCCATGCCTATGCCTATAAAAGCATATTCACCTACTCTTCTGATATTATCCTCTATTAGGATGCCGAATTTTTCTAACTTTACTATAACATCAAAGTAATCCATGTTTCCACTAACAGCTAAAACCCTATGACCAGCTAACATATCGACAGCTCGTGGACAGTCGAAGTCTCCACAGATAATTATCAAGTCATAGTCTTTGATTATCGTTAATACTTTCTCCAACATATGGCAGTTACAGTGAATGTCCGATATTGCTAGGATTCTCATTAGTACCACCATGAACTTTTGCAGGGGACATAATCACAGGTCTACACTGTACATATAAATCTTGATTTCCAGTAATATATTAGCAGGTATGATGGAATATATTAGAGGACTAGGATTTAGATCTCATATGAACAGGTTGAGATTACACTATCTCTTAAGACAAAATGGCTTCTACTCTAGGATTCATGCATATGAATACCTATTAGGTTTTAAAGGTTCCATAATTGGAATTATGGTGGTAGATCCTACGACAAATATAGCTACTCTCTATACACATGTAAAGTTAGAGTCTCAAGTAGTCAATAGACTTAGAGAATGTATTAGAGCTGTAGGTGGTCGTGATCTCATGCTTAAGAGTGTGGGGGTGTATTTCTCTGAACCTAAAAGAGATACTAAAGACCTGGATACCACAGAGTAAACTTCATCTAATACCCAGAAGCTTTGATATAATAGGCTCTAGAGAAGGAGCTATCGCTATAATAGAAATACCACCAGAAATTGAAGAGTATAAGTACAGAATTGCTGAAGCTATAGTAAGAGTACACAAAAATGTGAGAACTGTACTGAGGAAGAAGTCGCCCAGGTATAGTGCATATAGAATTAGAAGCTTTGAGTTATTGTATGGTGATAGGTGTACAGAAGTAGTACATAAAGAGTATGGTTATCTATTGAAGTTAGATCCCACTAAAGTATACTTCTCACCACGTGATGCCTATGAGAGAATGAGAATTGCCAGACAGGTTAGAGAGGGAGAATTTGTAATGCTTATGTTTGCTGGAGTAGGTCCATATGCTCTAGCTATATTAAAATTTCAACCTAATATAGAGAGGATAATAGCAGTTGAAGTCTCGCCCATAGCCTTCAAATATCTAATAGAAAATATAGTGATGAATAAAGCTATAGGTAAGGTACTGGCGGTATTAGGGGATGTAAAAGAGGTGTGCAATATGTGGTATGGTAAGTGTGATAGAGTGATTATGCCATTACCCAAAGGAGCTTATAAATACCTAGACATTGCTATGCTATGTTTAAAGCCTGAAGGTGGAATTATACACTTCTATTATTGGTCTAGAGAGGAGGATTTATTCTCTAAAGCCGAGAAACTACTTGTAGAGGTAGGGAAGAAGTATGGTTTTGAACTAAAAATATTAGAAAGGAGAAAGGTGTCTCCTTATGCTCCAAGAACATATAAAATAGTAGTGGATGCGCTCTTTTTCCATTAAAGAGTAATATTAATACGCTAGCTTTTTATGCTCAACTTGAGTCTTAAAGTCCTTCTTAAGCATTCCTTCCATCCTAACTTATTTACATCTTCAAGTAATTTCATCCAGTCTACCTTTATTATTAGAATTATTAGCGGTATTAAGAATATTATGGATATTAATCCAGGGAGTATACCTTGTTCGAGTCCAAGGTATTGTTCCATAAGTTCCCGAAACAGTCTTCCCGAGTATGCTGTAAGTATACTTATCACGATCTTTCCCGCAGTACAGGATAGAAGAAATTTCCTTACATCATATCCTATAACTCCTAGAATTATTATGATAACATCATCGGGTGATGGAGTAGCTGCAAATATGAAGAGAGCTATAGCACCGTAATTACCTATCAGCTCCTTGAGAGCATTTAATCTTCTAAGCTGTTCAGAACTCATTAGAACATTAGCACCTCTGGAGATATAATACGTCACAAGTTTTCCTATACCACCTCCTATACCACTTACTATTCCCAGTACTAATGGATTTAGTTCTGGTATACTCGACGATACTAAAAATATAGCTGCTAAATAGGGTATTGGAATAAAAGGTATGAAGTTACCTAGTATTGATACTATCAGTGCACCCAAGTATCCCCACTCAACTACAAGTTCGTAGAGTAACTTTGATATGTCGTACATTATCCCGAAGAAAAGAGTTAAGCTTAGTGATAAATTTTTTGTAAGCTATGTACGTACTTTTCGAGTAGTTTAGAGGGTACTATTACTAGAATCGTATGAATAGCGTTGAATATAGCCACATGTATTATGTACATCTTAAGATCTAAGAACTGTAATAGATAGGGTAGTAGAAATATCAGAGTGAGTACATTAGCCAGCTCCATAACAAGTACTCTAGTAAGCATAGGAACGATTATCACTAGATAGGAGAGCATACCATTTTTCTTAATGTAGCTACGTACCAGCCGAAGTCCTAATATTGTGGATAGTACAGCTAGTAATTTCATAAAGGGTCCTATCGGTACAAATTCACCTCTAAAGTTCAAAAAGAGGAAATGTATGATTGCCACTGCTATTGCTGAGTATAAGTTACACGCTAAAAGTGCTAAGACTGAAGGTATTTCAGCTAAGTCAAATTTGAGAAAGGGAATTAGAGGGTAGGGCACCTGGAGCTTTGCGAGAGTAAAGAGTATAGCCATAGAGGCCAGTAGTGATGTTACCACAAGTTCGTACTTTCTAGGCATGGTGGCTATCTATCACCATATTATAAAAGCGTTTTTTTAATTTATGAAAAGATAATTTCGTATTACCCGTAGAGCGAGTGCAAACATTTAAATATCGACAATAGCTGAATTGTCAATAAGCTAATGACGAAGGGGTAAAGATGCCCTTCGAAGTAACCGATGCTGAAAATGCACTAGTAATCAAAGCTAGAGGTCTACTCAGTAGAAGGAACATACTAGATCTATACTCGTATGTAGCGAGTAACCTTATCTCGTTAAACAATCTAAACTCACCAGCTATAGAACTTAGGGGAGGAATACTAAGACTTCAAGCATTAGATGAAGGTTTCATCTCAATTACAGGTTACGGGAATATAATCGTAAATGAAGAGATCTATGGAAATTGGATCACTATACCTGTAGGCCCACAGGATGATATTATTGTTCGTTCTAAGCCAAACTCAGTAGCTTATATTAATATTGTTGGAGGAATTCCGACAGAATTAGAGGGAGCTGAACTAAAGTGCGGTACTAAACTGAAAGAGTCGAAGTCGTATAATAATGAGGAAGTATACAAAATATTAAGTGCTCTGCAAGTACCAGAGTCTATGCGACCTCATACTGGAGGAGAGGAGATTCATATAGCTTCATCTTCAACTAAAAATAATTACAATAATGCAATTAAAGCAATACTATTGAAAGGTAAAGATTACTACCTATTGAAAGTGAAGACTCTTCCTCCACTGGATGGGATCATAGTGGAGGCAGAACCCCCAGTAGTCAAAATTGATGAGGGTGTTCTAATTCCAACCCTCTCGAACAACCATGAGGGGGAATTATGTGGTTGGATTCCTACAGATGACATGGATAGACTAGCCAGACTAGATAACTCGTGTCAAGTAAACATAAAGCTCTGCTCAGAGAGTTATGCTATGAAAAAGTGTTCGAAGTACATGGATAAGATACTCTGGCTCAAAAAAGCAATAGAGGCTTCTATAGACGCTGCTAAAAGAGGAGCCAAAGCTCTTAGAGTTAAAATTAATGGAAGAGCTTATATAGCGTGGATAGAACCTCTCTAAAGTTCTGGTGTATATCATGAGGCACGAGATAGAAAAGCTTAGAGAGATGAGAGAGAAGCTTAAAGAAGGGGGTGGTTTAGAAAAGATCGTAGAACAGCACAAGAAGGGCAAATTAACAGCCAGAGAGAGAATAGAACTACTACTGGATGAGAATTCATTAGTCGAGTTTAATGAATTCGTAGTACATAGGTGTACACTATTTGGAATGGATAGGAGAAGAGCCCTCGGAGATGGTGTTATTACAGGTTTCGGTACTATAGATGGAAGACCCGTACTCGTCTATGCTCAAGATTTCACCTTTATGGGAGGGAGTGTAGGTGAAATGCATGCAAAAAAGATTGCTGAAGTCTATAGAGTTGCTCTGAAAATAGGAGTTCCCGTGATAGGCCTAATAGACTCAGGAGGAGCAAGAATACAGGAGGGTGTAGATTCCTTAAAGGGATATGGTGAGATATTTTATCTAAATGTACTAGCATCTGGAGTCATCCCACAGATTAGTGCTATAGTAGGTCCTGCTGCTGGAGGAGCTGTATATTCACCGGCACTACAGGACTTCATATTCATGGTTAGAGATATAAGCTATATGTTTCTCACAGGACCTAAAGTGGTTAAGGCTGCACTAGGAGAAACTGTAACCTTTCAAGAGTTGGGTGGTGCAGATATACATGGTAGTAAGAGTGGTGTTGCTCACTTTGTAGTGGATAGTGAGGAAGAATTATATACCGAGATTAAGAGGCTCCTAAGCTATCTCCCTTTAAATAACATGGATGATCCACCAGTAGTTAAAAGTAATGATGATCCTGAAAGGAGAGAGGAGAGACTTAACAATATAATACCTAGCGAACCCCTAGAGCCTTATGATATATACGAGGTCATAGAGGGAATATTCGATCTGGATTCTTTTTTAGAGGTACATAAGGACTTTGCCCCCAATGCAGTAGTAGGCTTCGCTAGACTTGATGGAATACCCGTAGGTGTAGTAGCAAACCAACCCAAAGTATACGCTGGTTGTCTTGACATAGATTCCTCTGATAAAATCTCTCGTTTTGTAATGTTCTGTAATGCCTTTAATATCCCTATAGTAACATTGGTAGATGTCCCCGGTTTCCTGCCTGGAACACATCAGGAACATGGAGGAGTAATAAGACATGGTGCCAAGATAGTGTATGCCTATTCCATAGCTACAGTCCCCAAACTTACAGTCATTCTCAGAAAAGCCTACGGGGGTGGTTATATAGCCATGTGTAGTTCACACTTAGGAGCTGATGTAGTCCTCGCCTGGCCCACTGCAGAGATAGCCGTGATGGGTCCAGAAGGAGCAGCCGAGATAGTATATAAGAGGGAGCTTAGGAAGAGTGAGGATAGAGCTACACTTCTCGAGAAGTTAATGAAGAAATATAGAGATGAAATAGCTAACCCGTATGTAGCAGCTGGTAGAGGCTACGTGAACTCAATAATAGAACCTAGTGAGACAAGGCCTACTCTAATAAGACTATTGAAGCTCTTAATGAATAAAAGAGAGCTCATGAGAAGACCTCCTAAAAAACATGGAATACCTCCCCTGTAACACTCTTAGTGCAAATATTTAATAGCGACAAGAAACGAAATGTAAGTAGATGAATAAAGGTGGTATCTTGGACGATGAGTATGCAAAGATAGCCCTAATAACGGCTTTGGTGTACACAAAACTCGAAAAAAGTAAAAGAGGAAAACTAACTAGGTACACGTATAAGCCCAGGAACTTCTGGGCTCTAGCATCAAAACTTGATATAGTTTTCAATAGGTGTAGTTGATGCGAAGAAGATTTAGAATAATAATAGATGGAAGAATTTATGAAGTAGAAGTAGAGCCCCTGAAAACTCCACTAATAAGAAGGAAAAGTCCTAGAGTCAGGCTTGTTAGAGATCTGACTAGACCTATCACTAAAGGCGAGATTTTATCTCCTATAGCTGGAACTGTCGTAGAGGTTAAAGTGAATACAGGTGACATGGTTAAGAAAGGAGATGTGATAGCTATATTAGAGTCTATGAAGACCCTAGTAGAGATCAGAGCTGATAGAAGCGGTATAGTCAAAGACATCAGGGTTAAAGAAGGACAGTTTGTCAACAAAGACCAGCCTATAGCTGTAATCAAGAGTTAGCTAAGTACCAGTATACGATTTCCTCATCTTCACGATTACTGGCAGATTATTACTCTTTTACAGTCCCCTAGTTATGGTATCCATGGAGATTAAATGATAGAGGTTCAACTTAAAAGAGATGGAAGGACGAAGATATTTTAAGTAATCGAGTTAACTCTACTGGTAGTACTGAATGTCAACTAATACTAAAAGTGAGACCAAGTGTATATTTCCTGTAGGAGCACAGTTCTACTTCGAACCCTCTAGACCTATAGATGAGCTTCGACATGACATGAGAACGATCAAACATCTAGGTCTCAATACACTTAGATTTCAAGAACACTGGTGTATAGATGAAAGTGTAGAAGGTAAGATAACTCTAGACAAGATAGAATTCCTAATAGAAGAAGCTGAGAAACTAGGATTATACGTATACTTCGTAGTAACCCTAGAACAGGCTCCAGCATGGCTCTATAAGAAGTATCCAGATTGCTGTATGGTCTATAGCACTGGAGAGAAGCATTATGATCCAACTCAGTATAGGCTTCCTTACGACGGTAAACCAGGACCCTGTTGGGATCATCCAGGAGCACGTAAAGCGGCGATGGACTTTCTGAGTAAGCTAGTCCAGAGGCTTAGTCACTACGATAATATCATAGAGTGGAATATCAATCAGGAAATTGGAATTTGGCCCTTACATAGAGAGATGGTAATACCCTCAGCCACTCTAGGCTTCTGCTATTGCAAGTACACCCTAGCTCGCTTCAGAGAGTGGTTGCGCAAAAAGTATGGTAGCTTGGAAGAGCTTAATAAAGCATGGCGTACAGGCTACGGTGACTGGGATGAAGTTGAACCGCCTAGGCTCTACCGAAGAGTCCCCTCATTTATCGACTGGAGGTACTTCATGTACGACGTATACATACCTAGTCAGCTTCGTTGGAAGGTGAGTACGGTCAAAACTAATGATCCTAAAAAACGTCCAGTATCAGCGCATGTTGGTGGAATTCAACCAGGAAGAGGTTATGATTGGCGCTGGGCAAAAGAAGTAGACATCTATGGAAGCTCATGTTACCCCTCAGGTACTTTTCATGAGTGGGATGCTGGGTATCCATCTCCTGGTATACCTGTCTCTCGTGAGAGGTGTATTCTTGAAGAGGTTCTAACTATAGCACTCAGGTACGATTACATCAGATGTGCTGCGGGACCTAATCGTAAGATTGCTGCGGCAGAATTCCAAGGAGGGCCCAAAGGAGGGTGGGATAGAACCCCAACATCTGAAGATATAAGACGTTGGGTATTAACAGCTCTCTCCTCGGGTATCCAAGAGTTACTCTTCTGGAATATCAGATCTGAGATCTTTTGGACGGAAGCATATGGTTTTGGATTACTAGACTTTCGGAGGGATATTACACCTAGAGCCGAAGAGGCTGGACGACTGGCTAGAGCATTAAATGAGTACTCAGAGCTCTTCAACGAAGGTACTGTTCCTCAAGCAGAGGTAGCTATATTAATCAACGAAGATCTTTGGCATTTTATGCAAGCTAAAGGATTCTATGAGCAGGATCTAGATAAACATCTATCCTATACTATCCGAGGCATCTACAAAATGCTCTGGGACTCTGGAGTTTGGGTAGATTTCATAGAGACTTATGAGATGGATATTAATCAATTGAGTAGATACAAAGCTGTAATACTTCCATTTCCTCTAGCTGTAGACGATAAGGTATTCAAATTACTCAGAGACTATGTAGCTGCTGGTGGGACTCTTATCTCTGAGGCCTGTCCTGGACGTCATGATCGCTTTGGATTCGCTAGACCTGGAAGTATATCTCCTATAGCTGAAGAGCTCTTTAGTGTAGAACACTACCAGGTTCGCAGAGTACATGAACCCCAAAAACCTCCTAAGTGGACTCCCAGAGAGCTCTCCTATGGTAGAATATTGCCATTCAAGTTTCTTAGAGGTATAAATAAATTTGAGGGCTACAAAGTACTACCAAGTTTTTGTGTGGAAATCTATAAAATCAGAGAGAGTATTCCAATACTGTTATATGGAGATAGAGTAGCGGGAGTAGTCAATAGGTTTGGCAAGGGGAGAGCTTACCTCATTGGAACTCTACTTGGACATGCATACACTGCCTTCGATGATTCTAGTAATCAAAGATTCTTACTGAAAATCCTTGAAGATGCAAATGTCATACCAGAGAAATGTGGTAGACTTAATAAAAGAAGACGTATTAGTAAGGATCTTCAAGCATGGTTCATATTCAATATGACCTCTGAGACTGTGACAGAGATAGTCGATTTGGAAGAGTTTACACTAGTCGGAGAGCTTCTTCAAAGAGATCTCTCCGTCGGTTCGAATATACTAAGAATCGAGGTACCTCCCTTTGACATACTATGTCCTATATTGAGCATAGGATAGTTCATTGACAAAAATACAATAGTCTGAGATAAAATAACTACCTATAATGTAGTACTGTTATTTTTATCAACGATTGTGTACATCTAATTCTATTCTTCTCTATTCTAGTAAGGGATCCTTAGGTTGTTTCTCTATTTATAAAAGCAAGCTCCAAAAGATCTCACTGTTCATAGTAATAGGTAGAAATACATAGGCTAGAAGTGAAAGTTAATAGTAAAGAGAGATGCCCAAAAGGTTAATTTATACTTAGTTACTCTATATATTCCGAAATTGGTTTAAGTACGTCTCCAGTAATTATGAAGGGTATGGAATATGGTATCAGAGCAGAGGTGGAAGGAGCTAAAATATAGTGTTCTAAAATTACTAATGGTAGAAGTTGTATCGGAGGAAGAGATAGCCGAGAGACTAAGATTAAATCCTACACTTACAAGACGACTACTCTCAGCTCTTAGGGATGATGGATTTTACATGAGAGAATTAGATGATGGTAGACTAGAGTTAAGACTCGATAAATTAGATCTCTCAGAGATTACTAATAGACTAAGGACTAAATTAATAGGAAAGAGGCTTATCTTCAGAGAAGTAGTCGATTCTACTATGAACATTGCTAGACAGAATGCAGGCTATGAAGGACTTGTCGTCATAGCAGAAAGACAGACTGCAGGTAGGGGAAGGAGTAGGAAGAGATGGATCTCCCCGGGTGGTGGGCTCTGGTTCTCAGTAATATTTAAACCAAAAGTAGTACCTCAATCCATACCCCTTGTAGGAATTTTCTCAGCCATATCCATAGCTAAGGCTATAGAGACCTGTGCAGATCTACATCCTAGGCTAAAGTGGCCTAATGACATTTTGATTGGTAATAAGAAAGTATGTGGAATATCTACAGAGGCCATTTTCGAGGCTGGAGAGATACGTTCTGTAATAGTAGGTGCTGGACTGAATAACAATTTTCTCCTGGAAGAACTACCAGAGGAGATAAGAGATAAAGCTACTACACTTATGATAGAAGCAGGTCACCCTGTAGAACCTATACCCCTACTTTGTAAAATATTCGAAAATATGGAATACTACTATGAGGCTTTCAAACGCGGTAATACAGGGAAGATAATAAGTGACTGGGAGGTTCTCTCTATGGTAAAAGGAGCTGAGGTACTAGTAAGGTCTAGGAGAGGAGAATTTAGGGGTAAGGCAATAGGTATAGATGAGTGGGGTAGACTAATAGTTGAAGATGAAAACGGGATAGAGCTTAGGTTAAGTACTGGAATAGTAGAATCTATCGAGGTATTGAAGTAGAGAGGTGAGTAGAATAAAGAGAGTTGGAATCGCAGATCTCCCACTCCATCGTGGAGGAGTACCTAGATGGTTAATAGATAGAATGATAAAACTTGGTAGTGAAATAGTCCATATAATTGTCGAGGAATATGGACAAAAAGAACTCCTAGCTAGGCTCGCTAACCCCTTTTGGTTTCAAGCACTAGGCTGTGTCCTAGGCTTTGACTGGCACTCCTCAGGCTTGACAACAGTAGTTACAGCTATCCTCAAAACTGTGATAAATAGGGAGGAGCTAGGTATTATTGTAGTAGGTGGAAAGGGTAAAAAGGCACTAAATACCCCTGAGGAGATAAGTACTTACGGAGAGTGTATAGGTCTATCTTCCAGTAAAATTGAGCTTCTAAAGAGGATAAGTAGACTTACAGCTAAAGTAGATAACTGTGCTATTCAGGATGGATACCATATTTACCATCATTCTATGTTGATAACTGAGGAAGGATATTGGACTATAGTCCAACAGGGAATGAATCTAGAGAAGAGATATGCTAGAAGATACCATTGGTTCAGTGAGGCTATAGAAGACCTTGTAGAGGAACCCCATACTGGAATAATTAGTGAGAGAGTAGAACCCCTAGTACTCGATATGACATCTAAGCTGAGTAGAAACGCTCGTAAGACCTCAGTCGACTTAGTAAATGATGGAGTCAGACGCATCAAAAGACTACTCCGCAAGCTTAGATCCATAGCTCATCAAGAGGGAATTGTAAAGTGGCTAGGACTTAATGAGAGCTATACGAGCTCCTACTTTAAAATCCCCTACCTATCTATGCCTAGAAGCATAAATTGGAAAGCTGTAGAACAGGCTTATGAGCTATCCCCTAAGAACTATGAGGAGCTCTTACTAGTGAGGGGAATGGGTCCCTCAACAATAAGAGCTCTTGCATTGATTTCAAAACTCATCTATGGAGATGAGATAAGCTGGAAAGACCCGGCTAAGTACTCCTTTGCCTTTGGAGGGAAAGACGGAGTCCCATATCCAGTTGATACTAGGTGTATGGATGATGCCATTCGCTTCCTAAGAGATGTAGTGATAGCTTTAAGAACAGATGAAAAGAATAAACGTCAAGCTTTAAACAGACTAAGAATCCTTCAATTGAAATTACGGAACTAGTCGTACCTAGCTCTTAAGCAT
This sequence comes from Thermoprotei archaeon, assembly GCA_003650785.1. Taxonomy (GTDB): domain Archaea; phylum Thermoproteota; class Thermoprotei; order Thermofilales; family B20-G17; genus B20-G17. Next base: position 17,788 of record QMRW01000011.1, read on the forward strand.
ACCGATAATTTATTTAATCCGAGTATTACTCTGAAAGTGAGGGCCGGTAGTTCAGTCTGGAAGAATGCCCGCCTCGCAAGTAGGATATAAAGCCGAGTACGCGGGAGAGCAGATGCCCCGAGGTCCCGGGTTCGAATCCCGGCCGGTCCACCAATCTAAGACTAAGTTAAAAAATCACAAGTTATCATAAATTCTGCTCCTTCAAGTTCTAAAATTCTATCCAGCTCTATGGAGAGATTACCAGATAGTTCATAAAGAGCAGAGATCCAAGAGATTTGAACCCTTTGACCTGAG
>QMRW01000012.1 GCA_003650785.1 Thermoprotei archaeon
ATCATACTCTTTGGAAGTATTGCTAGAGGAGATTACGATGAATATTCAGACTATGATCTATTGGTCATATTTAAGGATAAAGAGAGTATGTGGAGTAGATGGGATGAGCTCTTTAGAAGAGTAGGAAGATTGAATTTGCTAATTCATTTGATACCCCTTAGTTATGAAGAATTTCTAAAAAGTGAAGAAACATTTCTCGAAGAGATATATAAAGATGGAATATTACTCTATGCAAAATATCCTTTTTCCATTCACTTAAAACCTCTACACTTCAGACATAAAAAACTCATAATATATAGCCTAAGAGGACTTGAACAGAAGGAGAAGGTGAAATTACTCTATAGACTTTATGGTAAAAGAAACTTGAAGAAGCCTGGACTCTTGGAGAGATTAGATGGAGAGAGGTTAAGTGAGGGATGTATAATTGTACCGGAAGAAAATTCAAGGTATATTCTTGAAATTCTACGGAAATTTGGAGTAAAAGTGCATGTACTGGATGTCTACGCATAATAAAGACATCATAAGAGTAGCCTGATTAGAGTTAGAAGTAATTTGCTACAAGTGGCAAAGTGTCCGATAAGAGGGCAAAGCTTATTTTACTCAGCTTTCTCTTAATGAAGTGGACTGTGAAGAGGACATATGGATAGTAGAGAAGGGCCCGTAGCTCAGTCAGGTAGAGCATCCGGCTCTTAACCGGATGGTCGAGGGTTCAAATCCCTCCGGGCCCGCTAGGAAAGGTCTTTCCCTTTCACATACCTCATTTTACAAGCCAGGGTAAAGCTACCCACTAACTCTCTTTGAAAATGTAGAGGCGAATAAGAAAGTTGACTATGACGTAGTCGCAGAGCTGTACTGTGATTTTATGAGCATAGCTCCACACTTTAGATAAATCCTTAAGATTTCACGTCTAGTATTGAATGGTGATCACTTGCTATACTTCATAGGTCTAGGAATCTCTGAGAAAGGATTGAGCATTGAAGCTCTCGAAATCCTCAGAAGAGTAGACACCGTATTTTTAGAACTCTACACCAGTATAATACCCGACTTTAAACTAGACTGGCTAGAAAACATGTTAGGAAGAAAAATAAGGGTAGTAGATAGAGAGGACTTAGAGGAAAGAGGAGGAGAAGATATACTTAGGGAGGCTAAGGTAGCAGATGTAGCACTTCTTACTCCAGGTGATCCCTTCATAGCTACAACCCATATAGTACTGAGAATAGAAGCTGAGAGAAGGAATATTAAGACAAGGATTATTCATTCATCCTCCATAATTACAGCAGCTTTCAGCTCCTGCGGATTACAAGTATATAAAATGGGTAGAATAGTGACCATAACGATACCTGAACCTAAAGTAGGGTACAGGCCAATCACCCCATACCTTGTACTCAAGGAAAACTTGGAGAGAGGACTGCATACACTATTCCTACTTGAGATAAGAGCGGAGTCAGGGGAGTTCTTAACAATCCCTAAAGCACTAGAGCTCCTAGAGGACATGGATAGAAGAGTTGGTGAAGAGTCCATTGTAGATGATAATACTTTAGTAGTAGGCCTAGCGAGAGTAGGAACACCTAACGAATATATAGCAGCTGGTTCTCTCTCCGAGCTTAAAGATATCGAGTTTGGTCCACCACCATACTCTCTGATAATACCTGGAGTACTTCATCCAATCGAAGAGGAAGCCTTAACTACACTATTTGACTGTAAATTAGAGGTGATAGAGGGTTGGAGAGAGAGAGTGAAGAGCGTATTAAAAAATACATAGGCTATGTCGAAAAAGTACTGGCTGAAATTAAAGGTAAATATAAGGGAAAGGTAGAGAAGCTCATAGAGTTAGCTGAATCCTACATGAAAGATGCGAAGTACTACCTAAGTAAAGGAAACTCGATCACTAGTACCTCCTGCATAGCCTATGCTGAAGGACTTCTAGATGCTCTCAGACTTCTAGGATTCGTAGACTTCGAGTGGAGGAGTAGAGAGCCTACGGTAATAGTAGGAGGAGTATTCGACCTCCTCCACCCTGGACATATATATTTCCTAAAAGAGGCTAGAAAGCTAGGTAGACTAGTGGTAGTAGTAGCTAGCGACGAGACTGTACGCATTAGTAAGGGTAGAGAACCTATATTTAACCAGGATCAGAGAGCTGAAATAGTAGGATCACTAGTTTATGTGGATAAAGTCATAAAAGGTGGTAGAACTATAGATATAAAAAGCGTGATAGAACGTGTAAAGCCAGAAGTAATAGTAATAGGCCCGGATCAGGATAAACTAGAATCTATAATTAAAGATATAATCAAATCCATGGGAATTGATGTTAAAATATATAGGATTAGGGAAAAGGTGCCTATGTGTAGCTCATCAATAATAGCTAGGAAGCTCATGAGTGGCCCCCTTTAGAGCAGTGCTTTTTCAATAGTCTACGCCTGTATCTGCTAGCCAATAGGTGGGCTTGTCTAGTAGGTTCTGGGTGTGCCTGTCCTTCTTTGGTAGTATCTAAGACCAGTCTTATCGCAGACTCAAGTGATATCATATTACCTATACTCACGTAGACAGGTTTCGAATCAGCTCTTATCCTCACAGCAGCACCTATAATCTCATCTCTATGGCGGATATAGGCTATATTACCTACCCACTCACCTACTTTACCACATAGTAGTCTCTTTGCTACTCCAATAGTCGGAATACCTAGAGATACCCCTAAATGACTTGCGAACCCCAGTCTATAGGGGTGAGCATAACCATGTGCATCAACCATTAACACATCAGGCAATCTACGTAATTTAAGGATAGCCTGAACAGCAGGCTTTAACTCTCTAAAGGATAGAAGTGTTGGAATGTAGGGAAAGTTCGTTCTCACCACTGCAACACTCTTATCCACAGTCTCTAGTGTGCCATATTTTAAGAGGACTGCAGCACCAATACCGGTATCACTTATATAGGCGACATCAACACCAGCCACTAAGTTAGGTGGATATTTGAAGACATCATGCTTGAGTATTCTGAGGGACAACATCTTCTGAATCTCACGAGCCTTTTCAATCGAAAAGTATCTAGGTGTTCTAACAGACTTCAGCAGTACCACCTCCTGCTAATTTCCTCATATCCTCACATCCTCTTGCAAATATGAGCACATTCTTGGTATCGTCCAGCATCCTCCTCACAAGATCACACTTACGTCTAAACCCAGGTAATATAGAGTCTGGATAGTTTAGAACGCTCAACTCCATGTATATCCCCTCCATAAAATTAAGCACTCTATCTGCTCTATCGAGATCTCCTTTTCTTACATATTCAAGAGCTAATCTCCTAAGTTCGCCTACAGCTTCAAGTACACCTAGGATGTATGGTATGGGCTCAACATTAAGGTCTCTAAATAATGGAACTTTTCCTCTAGTCACTATAGTATAAACTACATACGATTCTACATACTCCACCAATACATTACAGACCATATTACTGTGATACAATCTTGGGACCTTAGAGGCTATTCTCATAAACTCCTCCTTAAGCACTGTCATTTCACGGATTAGCTTCTCAGAAGTAGAGAACTCTTCCTGTTGAATACTGTGTATTATCTTCTTAGAGTACCTGATTATATCTCTAGAAATCTTTAACAGTTTTTCTCTACAAGAATCCAGCTCGTCCAGATAGTTCACTATCTCATTCAGATTCAGTATACTCATAGTAGAGATTTAGTAGAAGTCTGTATTAAACATGCTCTTATTTAAATAAGCGTAACTTAAGTAGAAAGTGGTATGATAGATTACTACCTACGGGCTGGTAAGATAGTACACCAAGTATTAAGACTTGCACTAGATATAGTAGAACCAGGGGAAGAAATCAGTTCTATATGCAGAAGGTTAGAGGATGAGATCTTCAAAGCAAATGCTAGACCAGCTTTTCCGATAAATATATCCATAGATCAAGTAGCAGCACATGATACGGCTAGAATAAATGATACAAGAATAGTACCAGAGAAAGGTATAATCAAAGTTGATGTGGGAGCACATGTAGAAGGCTACATAGCTGATGCAGCTATATCAATACCCCTAAGCAATACTAGAATTGAGAGAGAACTTATAGAAGCTAGTGCTAATGCTCTTAGAGAGGCCATTCGAATCTTTAGTAGTAATGTAAGACTAGCTGACATAGGATTTGCGATAGAGAGAGCTATTCGTTCTAGAGGGTTCAACCCTATAGTAAACCTTTCCGGACACTTGATAAATAGGTATAGACTTCATGCTGGAAAGAGTGTACCCAATATAGGTAACATACACATGAGGGAGGTAGTAAAGGTAGGTGAAGTATATGCAATAGAGCCCTTCACTACGAATGGAATAGGAGAGGTAGTAGCAGGAGACTATACGACTATATTCAGGTTAATAGGAGTGAGAAGGATTAAGAGGGATAGAGTACTGAATGAACTTACTAGGATAATATGGAAAAACTATGACTCCCTCCCCTTTGCTGAGAGGTGGTTATACACGATTACAAACGATCCCTTAATCTCGGAGAGAATTAGAAGCCTAGAGAGACATCGAATAGTAATGGGCTACCCTATACTCGTGGAGAGGAGTGGAGGAGTAGTAGCACAGTTTGAGGATACTATAATAGTGCTAGAGGATAGGGTAGTAAACTTAACTAAAAGTATAGAACTACTAGGAGAAGTACTTTAGTACCGAAGATATTTTACCTTAGTAGGTTACTATTAGATGAGAGTACCATGGAACTTGACTATCAAAAACTGGGATTAAAAGTAGGATTAGAATTTCATCAGATGTTAGATACTAAGGGGAAGCTCTTCTGTTCTTGCCCTACTAAAATATCTAAGGAAAAGGCATCACTAAAACTCCTACGGTACTTACGACCAGCACAAAGTGAGCTAGGGGAAGTAGATCCAGCTGCACAATTCGAGTACGAACGAAAAAGAACATTCATATACGAGTACTCACCACAGTGGGCATGTCTTGTTGAACTGGATGAAGAACCTCCTCACGATCTAGATAGAGAGGCTCTAAGGATAGCACTAACGATAGCACTAATGCTTGGATCTAAACCTGTTGATGAAGTTCAAGTCATGCGTAAGATTGTGATAGATGGATCAAACACTACAGGTTTTCAGAGAACTGCACTAATAGCTATAGGAGGTAGTATTCGTGTAGATGGAAAAGAAATACCAATACAGACTATATGTCTCGAGGAGGATGCTGCTAGAATAATCGATGTTAGGGGGGACCTGGTAAACTATAGGTTAGATAGATTAGGAATACCACTTATAGAGATAGCTACAGCACCTGTAATAAACAGTCCTGAAGAAGCAGAACTAGTAGCACTAAGAATAGGACAGCTACTTAGGATAACGGGAATGGTAAAACGAGGTCTTGGTACTATAAGACAGGACTTGAATGTATCTATCAAGGAAGGGGCAAAAATTGAGATCAAAGGAGTTCAAAAACTAGAGTTAATAAGCAAGGTTATAAAATATGAAGTACTCAGACAGTATAATCTACTTAAGATAAGAGATGAGTTGAGAAAGAGAGGTATCAATAAAGAAGATCTAGAGGAGAATATCGTAGATGTAACAGAGCACTTCCAAGATACCAATTGCAGGGTGATTAAGAAGGTATTGAAGAGAAATGGTAGAGTTCTTGCTATAAAGCTGAAAGGCTTTAAAGGCCTTCTAGGCCTTGAAATTCAACCAAAGAGGAGATTTGGCACAGAACTAGCAGACTACGCTAGAGCGTGGACAGGAATAGGAGGGATATTCCACAGCGATGAACTTCCTGCTTACGGTATAACAGAGGAGGAAGTACTCAAAGTAAATAAGGCATTAGATCTAGAAGAGTACGATGCATTCGTACTAATCGCAGGGCCCCCTGAGAGGTGTAGGAGAGCACTGGAAATAATACTCGAGAGAGCTAAAGCAGCATTAAATGGAGTTCCTGAGGAGACTCGTGGCCCTAACCCCGATGGAACTACTCATTACACCAGACCCAGACCTGGTGCAGCTAGGATGTATCCCGAGACAGATATTAGACCGGTTAGGATAACTAAGGAAATGCTAGAGGAGATAAAGTCTAAGCTTCCAGAGCCTCCAGAGAAGAAGTATGAGAGATTCATAAAGGAGTATAGATTAGGAGAGGAGCTAGCTAGGAAGATGTTAAGATCGTACTACCTAGACCTCTTTGAGAGAATAGTAGAAGAGTGTAGAGTATCTCCTAGACTTGTAGCCAGCGTTCTAGAGGACGTGATGAAGGGATTAAGAAGAGAGGGAGTACCTGTAGAGGAACTCGAGGACAAGACGATAGTAGATGTATTCAAGGCTCTAAGCGAGGGAAAAATGTCTAAAGAGGCTATACCAGAAGTACTCAGGTACCTAGCTGAGAATAGAGATAAAGGTGTAGAGGACGCACTAAGAGATCTAGGAGTTAAAGTACTTAGTCTAGAGGAACTAGATAAGATCATACTTAGAATTCTACAAGAGAATACTGACCTAATAAAGCGGAAGAGGGAGAGAGCCTTCTCACCGCTCATGGGACTGATAATGAGAGAAGTACGTGGTAAGGTTGATGGAAGAATCGTGAGTGAGAGACTTAAGGAGAAGCTCTCCGAAATCCTTTCTCAGCTCTAATCTTTATAAGCTCTTTAGCAACTCTGTACAGAAGCTTTGTCTTATTCATCTCAACTCTATCTATCTTGACTAGAACACATCCTCTATCCTCGAACCATGTAGAGGGGTGTCTTTTATCCGCCTCTAGTATAGCCTCGAAGCCTAGGGACTTCACAGCTTCGAGTACTTCCCATGCAGAGGGCCTGTTTACAGCAATGTTTTTAGGTACTCTTCTACCCTCACTTCTAGACTTAGATTTATCAAAGTATAAGGGCCACAGTATGTAATAACCTCGCTTAATCATGACTTCTCCTCTATAAGAACAGCATTTACTACTCCATCTTGCCCAGGTCTTGAAGTAACCACTGCTTTACCAAGTTCAGTTAGTATTATAGTACCTTTAGTTATAATACCCCTCCTATTGTAGTCCCTATTGGAGGGATTTTGAAGGACTCTAATTATTCTTACCTTCTTCGAGAGATTCTGACTAGGAATATTGACATTAGCATAGGAGGTACTCAGTAATCTGATCTTCTTATTACCACCTCTAGTCCTTATCACTTTTCTTTTATCCTCTCCTACCCTAGTCTCAGTAGGAAATCTTCCTAACTCGTATTTTCTCTTTACCTTCCTATGCCTACCCTTTATCCCTCCACTAGGCTTTCTCAGATCGTTTCCCTGATAGATGCTCATTCGTACACCTATGGGGATTAGCTAAGGGTAAATATTAATCTTCCCGAATTCTTTAAAAAACATGGACTACATTATACCCAACTGCTTAAGAGTTCTCTCGACATATTCTCTAGGATATTCGTAAGGCTGTAGTTTTCCAGCTAGATACTCATCATAGGCTTTCAGATCAAGTAGGCCATGTCCACTAAAGTTGAACAGTATAACCCATTCCTTCTTCCTCTTTTTAGCCTCTATAGCTAGATCTATTACGGCCTTTATAGTATGCGCAGTCTCGGGAGCTGGAAGAAATCCCTCTGTAATCGTGAATAGTTTGGCTGCATCGAAGACGCTTATTTGATCATAAGCTACAACCTCTACTATCCCTAGTTCTCTTAGTAGGCTTAAAGAGGGAGCGGCACCATGGTACCTAAGTCCTCCAGCGTGAATTGGTGGAGGTATAAACGTATGACCAAGTGTATACATCTTTAATAGTGGGGTTAGACGTCCAGTATCTCCGTAGTCATAGGCATATAGCCCTTTGGTAAGGCTAGGACAGGCTTTAGATTCTACTGCTAAGAGCTTAGCTCTCTTTTCAGCTCTTCCCTCTACCCGGTCGAGGTAGAATGGATAGGCTATACCAGCGAAGTTACTCCCTCCTCCTACACAACTTATCACATAATCTGGATACTCTTCCACGGACTCTAGTTGTTCCTTAGCCTCGAGACCTATTATAGTCTGATGAAGTAGTACGTGATTTAGAACACTACCTAAGCTATACTTAGTATCCTCATTTACAACAGCATCCTCTATGGCTTCGCTTATAGCAATACCTAGACTCCCTGGATTATCGGGATCCTTATCTAGGATACTACTACCCGACTTAGTACGCCTACTAGGACTAGGGATCACATCAGCACCCCACATCTGCATGAGTACTCTCCTATAGGGTTTTTGATAGTAACTAACTTTAACCATGTACACTGTACACTTTAAGTCAAAGAGCATACATGCAAATGCTAGAGCACTACCCCACTGTCCAGCACCAGTCTCTGTAGTTAATCTCCTTATACCCTCTTTCATATTGAAATAGGCTTGAGCTACCGCTGTATTCGGTTTATGACTTCCTGGAGGACTGAATCCTTCATGCTTATAATATATCCTAGCTGGAGTTCTCAAAGCTCTTTCGAGGTTTACTGCTCTATAGAGTGGTGTAGGTCTCCATAGTGAGTAGACATCTCTAACCTCATCAGGTATAGGTATGAATCTATCCTGCGAGAATTCCTGCCTTACGAGTTCCTTAGGAAATATTACTTCCAAATCCCTTTCCTGAATAGGTCTCTGCGTAGATGGGTTTAAGAGCGGTGGAAGAGGTTTGGGTAGGTCCGGTAATATATTGTACCAGTACTTGGGAATGCTAGTCTCTCCTAGCACGCATTTTCTGTTCATTGGCGTACATATAGATGCCTTATTTTTAATAATTATTGAATTAATATATACAAATAGTCTATAAGGTATTATATTACACTGACATATATTTTTAAATACATATATGTTGAAAAATTTAAATATAAGTATCTTTATATACATTTCAGTATGATTAAGACACTGTGGGAGGAAATGAAAAGGGAGTTTAGGAGAAGTGAATCTCAGTATAAAGTAGCACTTGCACTACTTAATCATGGACTTAGTATAAGGGTAGTGAGAAGAGGTGTAGAGAGAAGAGTCCGTATATATCTAGGCTCGATAGAAATACCATATAAAAGTCTAGCTGAGGCATGTGGAGTTGACTGGAGGACTGTCAAAAGTGCTCTAGATAAAATTTCGAAAAATCCATTTCTTAGAGAATTCTTTGAAAATATAGAGAATGCAGGACCCTTTTTCAGGGGTGTAGTGGATAAATTGGGCTATAGATGTATAGTAGTAGAGACTAAAGTAGATAAACCTGGAATAATAGCGTATGTTACACGGCTATTAGCAGATAAAAACGTAAATATACTACAGGTTATAGCAGAGCATCCATTGATATCTACTCCACCCAAACTCCACATAATAATCGAAGGAGAAGTACCAGGAGAAGTCATACCACAGATCCTCAAGCATGAGGCTATTAGTAAGATCTCGGTATACTGAAATAGAAAAGCTTGATAATACACACTAATCGTATACTTTAGGAATGAGGAAGGAAATAGACAAGGTACTTGAAGAATATGTCATAAAAACTTGGAACGCTATAGCTAATGGATATTTTCATCTGAGATCTAGACCATGGAGAGATCTTGTACGTATGATACCGTGCTCCGAGAAAGAGAAAGGAATAGCTCTCGATCTAGGATGTGGTACAGGAAGACACTTATCAGAGCTAGTTAGACGATTTAGCGAAGTACTAGCAGTAGATATCTCAAAGAGAATGATCGAGTGGACTAGAAAAAGATGTATAAAATCCGACATATACACTAGAGTGCATACAGTAGTTGCCAATGGAAGACTCCTACCATTTAGATACAACTGTATAGACTTCGTACTGAGTGTAGCAGTACTCCACAATATACCTAGTAGGGAAGAGAGGCTAAGGGTACTAGAGAGCATCAAGAGTACTATGAAGCCTAGGGGTAGTCTACTTCTAACAGTATGGTCTAGGTATCAGCCCAGATTACTAGTAAAAGCAATACTACAGCTGGTGAGAAGGAGGAATGGAGTCTTGGAGTTCGGCGACGTACTAGTACCATGGAGGAGAAAAGGAACTACGTACTACAGATATTACCACCTGTTTACTAAGAAAGAATTAAGAGAGCATATAACTAGCGTTGGATTTAAAATATCAAGGCTTCACATACTAGGTAGGAGATATATAGTGATACCTAGAAACTACGCAGTACTAGCTGAAAAGGTGTGCTAATGGATCTAGTAGTAAAGAGGGTTAAGAAGCCCACTAGAATGCTATCAGGAGTTACTGTAGTAGCTATTATGACAAAACCATTTCCATGTCCCCATGGAAGGTGTATATACTGTCCTGGAGGCGTTTCATGGGGTACTCCTCAAAGCTATGTAAGAGAATCTCCAGCTGTAATGAGAGCTCGCAGATTTAATTATGATCCATATTCTCAAGTATTCCATAGACTGAAGCAATATATCGCCATGGGACATAGACCCTCTAAGGTAGAATTAATTGTAATGGGGGGTACCTTTCCTGCGATGCCACTAGATTATCAGAGATGGTTTATAGCTCAAGCATTAGAAGCAATGAATAGATTTCCCAATGAGAGAAGAGTGGATAATGTATCCTTAGAGGAGGCTAAGTGGAGAAATGAAAAAGCGAGAATCAGATGTGTAGGTCTCACTATAGAAACTAGGCCAGACTGGGCACTAGAGAGACATATAGATAACTTTCTAGATCTTGGAGCAACAAGAATAGAGATAGGAGTCCAGTCGATCTATGAGGATGTACTTAAAGTGATTAAGAGAGGGCATGGAGTAGATGTAGTGGTGAGAGCGACACAACTACTTAAAGATGCAGGGTATAAAGTACTCTATCACCTAATGCCAGGACTACCAGGATCTGACCTCGATAGAGATCTAGAAATGTTCAAGCGTATATTTGAAGACCCGGCCTTTAGACCCGATATGCTAAAAATATATCCTACGGTAGTAGTACCTGGAACAGAATTATATCGAATGTGGAAAAGAGGAGAGTATAAAGCGTACACATCAGAAGAACTCATAGAACTACTCTTAAAAGTACTTGAGATAATACCTCCTTACGTAAGAGTGATGAGAATACAAAGAGACATACCTATGAAGTACATAGTAGCAGGACTGGATATAGGTAACTTAAGAGAGGTTCTCCAAAGAGAAGCTCTCATTAGAGGCATTAGGATCAGAGAGATAAGGTATAGAGAGATTGGAAGGTATCTTCTAAGACATGGAGTCCCTCTTAAGTTAAACTTGAAATTGAACAGATATTACTATGAAGCTAGTGGAGGGACAGAAGTATTCCTTTCAATCGAAGATCCACGAGTAGATGTGCTCATAGCCTTTCTCAGACTGAGAATCCCCTCTGAATATGCTCATAGATGGGAGGTCGATAGAAGAACAGCTATCATTAGAGAACTCCATGTATATGGTCCTCAGGTACCCATAGGTGAGTATAGCCTGTGGTGGCAGCATAGAGGCTACGGTAAGAGACTACTAGCAGAAGCTGAGAGGATAGCTCTTGAAGAGTTCGACTGTAGAAGAATACTCGTAATTTCAGGAGTAGGTGCAAGAGAGTACTATAGGAAATTCGGATACGAGGTACTTCCTGGGAGCTTCTACATGTATAAGTATGTTTAACATTTATATTATCGGTGGTGCTGAGGACTTAGCTCCACATGCTAGACAGACTATAAAGTACATACGTCTCTCCTTTACTAATGTAGTATCTGGACTATTGCATACAGGACATATGACATAGATCTTCATGTACCTCCTCAAGAGTTGTGCAAGAGTAGTGATGGGCACCTCTCCCTGAATTACTAGAGTCTGATTCTCTTCAACGGAACCTGGAGCAGCCAGTTCCCTGAGTATAAACCTAGCCAAGTGTCTTGGATTTCTATTTAGTAGGTTACATATCTGCCTGAAATTATGTATAAATGTCCTCTTACCACTTATGATCACCTGAAGCTGTGGAGGTGTAGATCTAGTCCTCTGGACACGTGGTTTCTGTGGTAGTTTAGAGAGTGCTCTATCTAATAGTTCCTCGTACGAATAGTACTTCATAGTCTCCCTCACTAGAACTTCTATTACTATATAATATCTCTTACCATAGTACCACAGAGCGGACCACTAATTTAGAGCGAAAAATTAATCAGTAATTACTCCTCTCCTCTATGCTAGGTGACAGTACTGAGGTTCTGTGAGAAGTGCGGAAGCCTAATGATACCCAAGAGAGAAGAAAATAGGGTAATATTAGTATGTCCTAGGTGTAAAAACGTAGAAGAGCTCAGAGGAACTATCGAGGGCTATGTACACGAGACCCATGTACTTCATAAACCATCGGAGAAGACTATAGTTATTGAGGAGGAATTGAAGATAGGAGTTAAGGTTAAGGCTACTTGTCCTGAATGTGGATATAGTGAAGCATACTACTGGGAAGTACAAACTCGAAGTGCAGATGAGCCAACAACAGCCTTCTTTAGATGTGTACGATGTGGATACACATGGAGAGAATATGGTTAGCCGCCCAAAGCTCAATATAAGAAACGGTATAGATTAATACTCGTGAAGGAAAGCATAATAGGTGGTATGTATGAGTGTTAAGTTTGTATTTGGGGATGCTAGAGAGTGGAGGTACATAGTTCAAAGTCTAGCAGCGTTAATAGATGAGGCCTGCTTTACGCTTTCGGAAGAAGGTTTGAGCTTGAGGGCATTAGATCCATCTAGAATAGCTATGGTAGACCTAGAATTACCGAATACAGTATTTGAGGAGTTTGAATGCCCAGAAGAGACTAAGATAGGAGTAGATGTAGAAGAACTAAATAAGATATTAAGAAGAGGTAAAGCAGATGAAAGAGTAGAGTTCGAAGTAAGTGGAGGTAGGCTCAGGGTTAGAATCCTGGGGAAAGCTATAAGATCCTTCAGTATACCACTAATAGACGTAGTAGGTGAGGAACTCCCTAGATTAAGAGCAGAATTCAACGTTAAAGCTAGATTACTAAGTGATACTCTAAAAGATGCTGTAAAAGATGCTGAGATGGTAAGTGATAGCGTCAAGTTCGAGGGATTAGAGGATTACCTTAGACTATATAGTTCAAGTGATAGAGGAGAAGTTGAAACCATATTCGACAGAGACTCTGGAGCCCTCATAGAGTACGATGTAATAGAGCCCTCAACAGCTACCTATAGTATAAGCTATCTATCTGACATGCTAAAGAAAGCATCTTCACTATCTGATGTAGCAATGGTAGAGTTCTCAACAGATAGACCACTAGCCCTCACCTTCGAAATAGCTGGGGGAGGAAAACTAGCCTATTACCTAGCTCCTAGAATGGAGGTCTAATAAGACTGTATGTATAAGAGTAGGGTAGAATTCAACGAATATGATATAGCCAAGTATCCATTTACTGTAGATGCCATTAAAAGACTAGATGAAATAGGTTTTACTCTAGAGGATCTGGAGAGTGTACTAGGCGATACTATATCAGAGAGGGCTATAGAGAGAATACTGAATGCTATACATAAGAAGACGATAACAACAGACACTAAATATCTACATACCGATGAGGAATTAATAGCCTATTATGTCACTCTCATGGCATTAGCAGTACTTAGAGATCCCTACTTAGATAGAGTATACGCAGTAGCCGAAGCTAAGAGAGCATACGAGTACCTTCTCCAAGAGCCTCTTGAAAAGCTAATATATATTGCCGAAAAGACATTCTCATGGCAGATTAGACTACTTACAATAGACAGTACAGTATATCCAGCTATATATTTTACACATTTCATAAGTAACGTACCCGAGCAGAGGGGTTTATGGAAATTAGTGAACAGAATAATACTGAATGGCTATACCATAGTGAATAAGAACGAACTATGTAGATTAATAGAGAGTGAGGTAAAGCGTAAAGTACTCTCAGATATAGAGAATATGAGAAATCGTCTAGACATTATCCAGACGACTAAGACAATAGAGGAGATAGCTACTCGAATAAGAAAGGTTTGGTATCCACTTAAGAAGAGAGCCGAGATTACCATAACTACCATTGCAGGAAAGGAACATCGATATCCACCCTGTATAAGGAGACTACTAAAACTCGCTAGAGAAGGAGAGAACTTATCGCATGCAGCTAGATTTGCACTTGCATCGTTCCTTCTCAGCATAGGTAAAAGTGTAGATGATGTGATAGCAATATTTTCAACAGCACCAGACTTCAATGAGAGTATAGCTAGATATCAAGTAGAGCATATAGCTGGACTCAGGGGGTCTAGAAAGAAGTACCTCCCCTTCAAATGTGAAAACATGAGAATATACGGACTATGCTATCCAGATGAACTATGTAGGAAAGTTAAGCATCCACTTCAATACCTCAGGATTAAGGTGAAAAGAATTGAATAAAGAGGAGTGGTTAGGGAGAATATTCAGGAATTACTATATGAAAAACGCAGAAAGAGTAAGAGAACCAGAGATGTTAGAACATAGAGAATTTGGCTTTGTATACTTCAATAGAAAGGGTATGGAGAGACATCTATCCTTTCCCGATAGAGAGAGTCTAATAGACTTTATAAGAAGTAGGTATCCAAAACACGCCTACTACTCCACCGCCTATTATATATCTCCCGGAGCTCCCACTATGGATGAGAAACAGTGGATAGGTGCAGAACTAGTATTCGATATAGACGCTGACCACATAGAAACAAGCTGTAAAAATGTCCACGACTATTGGAGATGTACTAAGTGCGGAAGAGAGGATAGAGGACCTGTACCAAATAGATGTCCTAATTGTGGTAGTGATAAATTAAACAGCGTCACATGGGTATGTCACGAGTGTATAGATGCTGCTCGTGAAGAGTGTGAAAAAGTAGTAGATATGCTAATTAATGATCTAGGGTTCCATCAAAAGGATCTGGAGATATTCTTCTCAGGACATAGGGGATTTCACATACACCTATATGACAAAAGAGTATATGACATCCCACAGGAGGGAAGAAGGGAAATAGTAAGTTACCTTAGAGGAGAGGGATTAGATATAGCACTACTTATAGAGAGAACCTTAGGCAGTAGTATAAGACCTTTGGATCTAGACAGCAAATGTTGGGGTGGAAGAATAGCGAGGGGAATGTACGAAATTATACTCACTTCCACTGAAGAGAACCTTAAGAGACTAGGTATTACGGCTAGTGTTAGAAAGTACATACTCCTCAATCGGAGTAAGATACTTGAGAATATGGAGAATGCTAACTGGGAGTTTCTAAGAGAGATTATTAGAAGGAGAGGTGGTAAAAAGTCTATAGCCAAAATCATAGAACATGTAGTGAATATGTACGCTGCAGAAGTGGATGAGAGAGTGACTATAGATACTAGAAGATTGATAAGACTACCCGGAACACTCCATGGAAAGACAGGGTTAGCTGTAGTAAACGTAGATATAGATGGACTATGGACTTTTAATCCCTTTGAAGATGCTATAGTCCTAAGTGATGAGACTATAGAGGTAGAGATAGTGGGAAGTATTCCTGAGAGAGTATGGGGTATTAAATTAGGTAAAGCATCTAGATTAAAAGTACCACTATATTTAGCGATATACCTAGTTAACAATAATGTAGCAGAACTATGTAGGAGATAGGAGTATGAGAAGTGAAATAGTAAAGAACTACATAAGAGAACTAACATCAAGTGAGATACTAGAGCTAAGTGAAGACTACTATGAAAGAGCAATAGCATATCTTAGTGAACTGCGTAGCAGGGGAGAATACGATAAAAGAGCGTTAGAGGAATATGAAATTCTAGAGGATGCCCTGAAATTCACCCTCCTCCTTCGCTTAAAGAAAATCATAGAATCTATACTGAATGGTGAAAAGGTAATGTATGAAAGACTACTCAATTATGAAAAAGATGCTCTAAGAGGAATACTTGATTCCATTCGAAGATTAACCGAACAGACTGAAGAAAGAGGTAGAAGAATTCCAAGGAGAGAACATGGACATATACTAGTCAGATTTCTTAAAAGATATCCTAAGATAATAGCATCAAATGGAAGGAGCTATGGTCCCTTTAAGAAAGAAGACCTAGCTTACCTACCGGCTATAGATGTGAAATTTCTCAAGAGCAAGAATGTAGTAGAAGAGTTCCAGTAGAAGTTCTCTCAGCATATTGTACAATATTATGATAATTCAGTAGGTACTAGGAGCAAGATTAATAAGCATCATAAGGTCAACTAGTTCTAGTTAGAGGGAGAGAAAAGTATGGAGGTACCTCAAATAATAAGAACATACTGTCCTAGATGTAGAAAACACACTGAGCACAAAGTAACACTGTATAAACCTGGTAAGAGGAGGAAACTCGCCGAAGGAGAGAGGAGATATATCGCTAAGAAGAAGGGCTATGGCTCAAAGAGGAGACCAGAGCAGAAGAGAACCGCAAAAATAACTAAAAAACAGGTTATAAAGTTAAAATGTAGAGAATGTGGCTACATACAACATAGGAAGGGTATAAGGATAAAGAAACTTCTTATAGTAGAGAAGAGGTGATAATATGAAGAAGCGTAAAATACTAATTCCAGAACCCAAATCCAAGTTTCTATACGTTAGATGTCCCGACTGTGGTAATGAACAAATAATATTTGACCATGCATCAATGCTCGTAAGATGTGGAGTATGTAATAGAATACTCGCTAGGCCAACAGGAGGTACTGCAAAGATAGAGGCTCATGTTCTAAAAGTTCTAGGATAGGTGAATTAAGATGGTGCTAAAGAGAAGGTACTACCCCGAGCTATATGAACTAGTCATAGGAACAGTGAAAAAGATCTACGACCACGGTGCTATTGTAACTCTAGACGAGTACAGAGGAATAGAAGCATATTGCCCATTAAGTGAGCTCGTAAGATCGTGGTTCAGAAGTGCTAAAGATGTAGTTAGAGAAGGAGGAAAAGCTGTTTTTAAAGTTATAAGAGTCGATACTAGAAGAGGACATGTAGATTTATCCCTAAGAAAAGTCAGTGATAAAGAGAAGAAGAGTAAAATGTTTGAGTGGAAGCGAGCATTACACGCTGATAAACTATTGGAGATAGCTGCTAAGAAGCTCAGAAAGAGTCTTGAAGACGCCTATAGAGAAGCTGGATGGAAGCTAGAAGATCACTATGGAGAGATCTACAGCGGATTTGAAGAAGCTGCTAGGAGGGGAATAGAGGCTCTTTATAGAGCTGGAATCTCTGAGGAATGGGCTAAGGTACTCTACGAACTAGCTAAGGAACATGTAGCAATTAGAGAGGTCAAGATAAGTGGAGTAATAATACTCAGATGCCTGGGTAGAGAGGGTATCAAGAGTATAAAGAACATACTCACTGGAGTGAAAAGTGTTATTGGACCAGCCTACAGGGATAGAGTAAAGATATACACTATAGGAGCACCACGCTATAGAGTAGATATCACAGCCTACGAGTATAAGACTGCTGAGAAAATTCTTAAGGACATACTAGAATACGTAACTAAGAAATCCAGAGAACTAGGATGTGAAATGGCTTTTGAGAGATTGAAAAAGAGCTAATCACTATGAGTTAACTAGGTGAGATCGAGTTTGAGATGGAGAATTAAGAAATGTCCTAAATGTGGTGAATATACGTTAAAGGATATCTGTCCAACATGTAAAGTAAAGACTAAATCTCCTCAACCCCCTCGTTTCTCACCTAAAGAAGAGTTCTCCCAGTACCGTATAGCATACAAGCTTAAGTACAAAGTATGTAGAAGTAGAGATCTAGAGAGTGTTAAGATCTAGACCGTGCTAGCCTTCAGTTTTCAGTAGCTCATACTTAATCCTGTATACAAAGACCCATCCATTGGGCTTGGATATGTACACCAACTCAAAGTACTTCGGTGGAGGTACCTGAACTAGAGGACCTTTGTACCCTCCCCAAGCTTTTATTCCAAAGAAGGGAGGGGGAGGCTCAAATACAAAGAAGCTTCTCCCTGCAGTCTTTATGAAGAGTAAATGGTATAGCGTAGCATTTCTAGCTTC
>QMRW01000013.1 GCA_003650785.1 Thermoprotei archaeon
GAAAGATTGGCTAATCTATTCCATACAGTGGATATCATAGTCTTTAGACCTGAAAGAGTGAATATGATAAGAAACCTATGTAAAAAGGCTGATGTACTCATAGATGCCCTACTAGGTACTGGGTTGAAGGGTAGTGTACGAGAACCCTACAAAACCTTGATCTCTATATTCAATGAAAGCAACGGTCTTAAGTTAGCAGTTGACATTCCCTCGGGACTAGACTCTGATACAGGAGAAGTGCTTGGCATTTCAACTAGAGTAGACTTCACTGTTACTTTTCACGCTATGAAGAGAGGACTTGTTAAGAGAGAAGATCTGGCAGGAGATATAGTAGTAGCTGATATAGGTATACCTATAGAGGCTGAACTTATAGCTGGACCTGGAGATCTTGTACTTAGCCTAAAGCCTCGAATTCCAGAGTCGAAAAAGGGCGATTATGGTAGAGTATTAGTAGTAGGAGGATCTGAGGTATTCTCAGGTGCTCCTGCACTAACTGCTCTAGCAGCACAGAGTGTAGGTGTAGATATAGTCATAATAGCCTCTCCTAGCCCTGTAACAAACTCCATCAGAAGTTTCACACCGACACTGATAGTTCATGATCTAGAGGCTAAGTACCTAGATGATAGATGTGTAGATAAGGTAATGAAAATAGCCGAGAGAGTGGATGCTATAGCTATAGGCCCAGGATTAGGACTTAGAGATGAGACACTTGAAGCTGTATTAGAGATCATAAGAAGGACTCCTAGAGAAAAACCCATAGTTATAGATGCTGATGCACTTAAGGCTCTAGCAAGGGAGCTAGAAGTGGTGAAAGAGAGGAATGTAGTACTCACGCCTCATGCTGGCGAGTTTAAGATACTCTTCGATGTAGCCCTACCTATGGACTATAGAGAGAGAATGAGGGAAGTTGAAAGGAAGGCTAGAGAACTAAAATTAACAATACTGCTCAAGGGTCCTTGGGATGTGATATCTAATGGTTATATGACTAAAGTTAATATTACTGGAAATGCATGGATGACCGTAGGTGGAACAGGAGACGTATTAACTGGTATAGTTGCAGCATTCTTGGCTCAGGGGTGTGATACTTTTAGGGCTGCGTGTGCCGCAGCTTTTCTCAACGGTCTTGTTGGAGACTACCTAGTGAAGACTAAAGGAGGTCATCTATCTCCACTTGATCTAGTGAATAATATACCCACTATACTTACCAAGTATGAGAAATCTGTGAAAATTCACCCAGCTGTTAAAAGAGCTCTAAGGGAATTTCCCTAGGCTCTTAAGATTGCTCAATAATTGCCATTCAGTAGTTTTAAATCCATGTGCTCCTAATTAAGAGAGGATATGAATTCAATACTATGGAGAATCAGAGGAATTGGAAAGAAGGAGTGTAGAGTTTGTGGTAAGAAGTCAGTTCTGATATCGGAGATAATAGGCGTATGTGTAAATTGTCTTAGAAGTCGACCTGAGGAAGCACTTCCAATAGCTATGATGGGACATGAAAAAAGTAGACGCAAGTTTAAACTTCCGGTAAATCCGCCTAGAGGAGGAGAAGTTTCATGCAATCTCTGTGCTAATAGGTGTTCACTCTCCGAGAATGAGCTTAGTTTTTGTGGATTAGTCTCCTTAGACTCTGGTAATTTAGTCCGAATTGCAGGTACTAAGAATATAGCCGTGGGCTCATGGTACTATGATCCCCTACCTACAAATTGTGTAGCTGGATGGTTCTGTCCGGGAAGTACTGGAATAGGATACCCTAAGTTCTCAGTATCAAAACGTGGTGCTGAAAGGGGGTATTATAATTTAGCTGTATTCTACGGAGCCTGCAACTTAGACTGTCTTTTCTGCCAGAACTGGCAGTGGCGTGAATATGTCAGAAGATTGAGTCCTGTAATCAGTGCAGAAGAACTATTCAGTAAGGTTAATGAGAGTGTTACCTGTATATGCTTCTTTGGTGGAGATCCTACACCACAGATACTTCATGCACTAGAAGTATGTAAACTAGCTCTTGAATATATCGAGGATACAGGGAGAATTTTGAGAATATGCTGGGAGACTAATGGACTTGTAAATCCTGAACTGCTTAAGCGTATGGGTGAGTACTCCCTTAGAACAGGAGGCATAGTTAAATTTGATATTAAAGCATGGACTCCCTCCGTATACAAGGCATTAACAGGAGTTGATCCTAAGTGGCTATTTGATAATGTAAAGCTAGTAGTGGAAATGGGACAAGAGCGGGAGGAGATACCCCTCTTCACTGCCAGTACCCTACTAGTACCAGGGTATGTAGACGAATACGAGGTGAGAATGATTGCAAGATTCCTAGCAGAGCTAGATCAAAATATCCCATACTCACTACTAGCATTCCATCCTGATTATCTGATGAACGATCTACCTCCTACTAGTAGAGATCATGCTATGAAGAGCTTAAGAGCTGCTAAGGAAGAGGGGCTTAAGAAAGTGAATATAGGAAACATATGGTTATTAGGAGATTACTACTAAATCCATTTCAATTCCAGACCACTACAAACTCCTTAAATAGTTCACTTTTAGCTATAAAGTGATGGGTTGAAATATGAAATTAAGAGGATGGGTGAACTCTAAGAGAGAGCTAGGAGGTATAGTATTCATTGAAATACTTCCTGAAAACTCCTTAGGACTTGTAACAGTAGTAGTCAAGAAGAAAGAGAGTCCACAAGCGTGGGAAGTTGCTAAAGGTGTAAAGCTAGGCTCAGCAATATTAGTAGAGGGTACATATCCTCCCATAAGTCTGAGTAAGCGTGGTAGAGAATTTAAGGCTGATAAACTTGAAGTAATTTCTACACCTAGAGCACCACTACCAGTAGACCTGACTTTGAAAACTGGAATACATTTCGATACAAGGCTTAGATATAGATACCTACTTCTTAGAACAAAGGAGGAAAGAGCTCTATTTAAGATCAGAGCAAATGTACTTAAAATAGCTAGGGAGTTTCTAGAGAAGAAAGGTTTTCTAGAAGTGAATACACCGAAAATATGTGGTGCTGGAGCTGAAGGAGGCGCTACAGTATTTGAGTTGGAGTATTTTGGAAGAACAGCATATCTAGCTCAAAGTCCTCAACTATACAAACAAATGCTAATGACTGGTCTTACTAAAGTCTATGAGATAACACCATACTTCAGAGCCGAAAAGCACCATACTACTAGACATCTGAATGAAAGTTGGGCTATAGATTTAGAGATGGGATTTATAAAAGGAATGGAGGATGTCATGGAGGTACTCGAAGAGCTAGTATGCCATATTATAGAAGGAGTAAGAAAAGAGTGTGAAGAGGAAATAGAGATCCTAGGAGTTGAAATAGATAGTCCTAGAAGACCATTTGCTAGATTAAAGTACGATAAAGTTCTAGAGATACTCAATGAAGAAGGCATTCACATAGAATGGGGTGAAGATCTAGGGGATGCTGAGGAGAGAGCTCTAGGTAAAGTTATGAAGAATGAAGGCTACAATTTATATTTCATAACCCACTATCCATGGAAGACTAAGCCTTTTTACATAATGAAGGAAGATGGCCTTAGTAGATCGTTCGACCTGGATTATAAAGGACTTGAGATATCTTCAGGGGGTCAAAGAGAGCATAGATATGAAGAACTGATTAAAAACATTAGAGAAAAGGGGTTAAATCCTAAAGACTTCGAATTCTATCTAGAGGCCTTTAAGTATGGAATGCCACCACATGGAGGATGGGCAGTAGGTGTAGAGAGACTACTAATGAAGATGCTTAACATAGATAATATAAGGGAGACAATTCTATTTCCGAGGGACATTCAAAGACTAATACCGTGACTTTATAATAGACACCCTTCTATTTCAGTAGTAAATCCTGAAACTCAGCTACAAACTCTATGTAATCCCATAATGGTACTGATAGTGAAGAATTATTGTATTTAATGTGAATGATGACGTTAGAGTCGAAAGGTTATTATTAGACCGTTGAGGTATGATGAGGGAGATATGAATGAGTAGGACGATAGAAGAAACAGTCTCGATATTCTACTGCAACTCTGCAATGTCCCTATGTCAACTTGCAATGAACTTGTATTCGCAGGGTAAGTATAAGGAAGGAGCTACTATCTGTAAATTCGTATCATCTCTCTGCGCTAAAAAACCTCTAAAAGCATGTGTTTCCGAGTCTAAGCTATGCTACTCAGCAGCAGTACTATACGAAAATGGTAAGGTTAAAGAGGGGGCGGAATACTGTAATAAGGCCAGAGCTCTATGTCCAAGAAACTTTAGAGTTGTGGGTGATTGACTTGAGTTGGACTAAAATAGTGGAAATTGAGAAACCTAATATAAAGGACGTAGTACTCATACAGGGACTACCAGGTTTAGGACTAGTGGGTAAACTTACGGTAGACTACATTGTAACTGAACTTAAACTCAAAAAGTTTGCGGAGTTATACTCTAATAATCTCATGCTTCCTGATGGTAAGGCAGGTGTTATAATAAATATGTATGGAGTGTTTGAACTACCACGCTATGAATTCTTTTATCACAAGACTCCTAATGACGATTTGGTCTTTCTGGCAGGTAACACGCAACCTGTTTCATGGGCTCAGTATGAAGTCTCCGAAAAAGTACTAAAATACCTGATTGAGAACTTCGGAGTAAAACTCGTCATAGCAGCATGCGGTACTGTAGCCAGAGGTAGGGACAGAGAGGTATTTATAGCTTCTAATGATGAAGATCTATTAAAAGAGTGGGCTACAAAGTATGGTTTGAGAATCTCAAGTGAAGGGACTATAACAGGTGCTGCAGGACTGCTTCCGGGGCTAGCTAAGCTATACGGTATAAAGGGAGTGTCCCTGATGGGACCTGTAGGACAAATCTATCCAGATCCTATAGCGGCTAAGCTGTTACTGCAATTACTTGATAAAATGTTCAACCTGAATTTAGACTAAACTAAAATAGAGGTTCTAATACAGGATATGAGAAAGAGAGCTGAGATTATAAGAGGACTCGTAAGACATGCTAGAGCCGAGGTTGGTAGAAGAGAAGAGAGAGAAGAAGGAAGAGAGCCCTGGTACTACGTGTAAGAATTGAGTACTACTATAAGTACACTTAAGATAATACTTATAAGCTATTATACCTTAGGAATACGAAACAAGCCCAACTAGGTTAGAGGAAGGGATGGACGATGTCGGCACAAGCACAGGAGGGAGTGATATACGTAGGTAGAAAGCCTACACCAAACTATGTCTTAGCAGTAGTGACACAGTTCCAACAGGGATTTAAAAAGGTAACCTTAAAGGCTAGAGGAAGAGCTATAACTAGAGCTGTAGATGTAGCTGAGTTAGCAAGAAGGTTCATGCCGGGAAAAATAGAGTATGCAGACATAAAAATAGGTAGTGAGAGTCTAGGAGAACCTGGTAAGGAGAGGACAGTATCTACAATAGAAATAGTACTAGAGTATAAAGAAGCTGCATAGCTAGAATCTACAATTTTTTCCATTAAGGTGATCTATCTTGAACGAGAAAATAGATAAGCTAAAGTACATAAGGCTAAGTAAACTAGAAGACCTTGTGAGATTAAGCATAGCCCATGGACTATCCCTGATGTACCATTTTAAGACTAATAACAAGCATGTATACTTTGTACACATAGTAGATACCGATATAGTCTCCCTTGTGATTACAGATGTGGAAGTGAAAAAGAAATACTTAGTCTATAATACCTTTGAAGATAAAATAACTCTTTCTGACAAATTTAATCCTAGTACAAAGTCTAGCTATATTAAGATACTTGAAGTAGAGGAACAAAACATCATACCAGAGGAACTTCTACATCATTAACCTTAACCGTACTGGTTTCAACCCTAAGTTAGTCATAGCATTAGAAATGATTTTAAAAATATCTGCCTCTCCAGAGAATCTTAGAAGATGTGAATATTCCTTTAATTTATACTCGCTAGATCCAAATCCATAAATATATGGTGTGAAACCCATCTTTATTAATTCCCTATAAAGAGAGTTCTCGAGATTCTTCCATGTAATAGCATATACAACTCCTATGATGCGTACTCTTTCCGAAACAGTCAGATAATCTATGTGCCACCTCAGCTTTTTACGTTTACTATAATGTCGATTAATCCTAGCTAGAAGACCCCCGGGACCTCGTGCTGAACCTAGATAGACATACTTCCCCCTAGTTATAGTAATATAACCGAGAGAGCCTACGTGGATTTTCAATGGTGCCTCTACTAATAGTACTAGTACATAGATTCCAGCAGCTCTAGGTATTAGAGAGATCATTCAGACTGAAAGCTATCGATAACTTAAATTTCTTACTATTTAGATTGGTATACTGAAGAGTGGAGACACAGAAAAGGCTTAATATACAACGATCCACAGGGATCCTCAGTAAAAATACTCTAGTGGAGTTACCTATTGAATAGTAGACTTTAGGAGTGTGTGGAGAAGTTTCCAGTACGTTTTCTTCTCTCTATGGCTGATATGTGTTCTAGACTGTACTTCTCCAATTCCTTCAGTATATTCGGATTATTCTTGACCATTTTATCTACTAGATGAAGGTATCTAGCCACCCTTATACTCTCGGGTGAGATTTCCATCAAAGTATCAGAGCCTACCAGGACGTAATGCTCTCTTGAAATTTCCTCATCTAGGACATATTCAGCCTCATTAACGCTAGCATGGACAGTGAAGCAGTGTGGACTTCCTTCTACAGTGACAACAATTATTTTCCTTGGTTTACTACTCTTTATGATACTAGCAAGTTTTCCATAGTACAAAGTATTCTCTCTCTCAGGACACACCAATAGTACTTCTCTACCGCCCGCTAGTTTTTCAAAGATATTCCTGTTGATATATGGTAAGCATGCTGATACTATCACTAGTTCAGCTCTTTTTAGTCTAGGCATTTTAACCCATGTCGACAGTAACCACAGATACTTATCACACATACTTCTCCCCAGGCTATCAAGCAGACTGTAACTATAAAGTTGCCCTTCAGTACATCCTCTTAATTGAAAATTCCAGTATGTAAGTTACTCTTTAACGAATATTTAGGCTCCTATTTTTCTTCTTAAGGTATTTCGATAATAACAGGAATACACAGAGATCTCCACACATGTTACAGGCGGGTACCTTAACTCCATATTGCTCGTATATCTCTCTAGCTCTTTTCGAATCTATACTTAAGCTTATTACCTTGTCCCACTGCAACTTGGTCTTATACCTGCTTATTTCAATATCTCTACTCACAGCTCTACTACCCAACTTTACTATATCACCTGCATGTGCTGCTATCTTTGCAGCTATTAATCCCTCTCTTACCTGTTCTGGAGTGGGTAAACTCAGGTGTTCTGCAGGTGTTAGATAGCATATGAGATCTGCACCATCAGCTGCAGCTATGGCTGCTCCTATAGCTGCTGATATGTGATCATATCCTATCGAGGTATCAGTTACTATAGGCCCTAAGACATAGTATGGTGCGCCATCAGTTAGAGTTTTCATAAGCTTTACATCTATGGCTATCTTATCGAGCGGTACGTGACCAGGACCTTCTACCATAACTTGGACCCCCTCTTCGCGAGCTCTTCTAAGTAACTTAGCATTGACTATGAGCTCTCCTATCTGAAGATGATCAAGAGCATCTACCAGAGCACCCGGTCTAAGAGCATCACCTAGACTTATTACAGCATCGTATTCTGCAAAAAGCTCTAGGATATAGTTCCAATTAGTGTAATACGGATTTTCGTTATTGTTCTCTAACATCCAGACTGTCAGCATAGAGCCTCCACGACTCACGATAGGTTCTATGCGATTACTTTTCAGAGCCCTCTTAGCGAGTTCTAGGGTTATACCTGCATGAATTGTCATAAAGTCTACACCATCTTCAAGATGCCTTTCCAGGATTTTTATAAAGTCATCCTCGTCAGGTAAACCTCTTTTAGTTCTTACACCCTCTATGTAGGCTTGGTATATCGGAACTGTTCCGAAGGGTAATGGTCTACTCTCCTCAAGTAATTTCCTTCTTATATTATCCAGATCTCCTCCTGTGCTTAGATCCATTATAGAATCAGCTCCATATTCTACAGCCACTCTGACTTTCTCCACCTCCATTCCTAAGTCTACTATAGAGGGGCTTGTACCCACATTGACATTGACCTTAGTTCTTAATCCTTCACCTACCCCCACTATCCTAACATTACCTCTTTTCTTATTTCTTAGTACTACTATCTTCCCTGAGGCTAGTCTATCTCTTAATCTCTCGGTAGGTATTCCCTCTTCTCTAGCTATAATTCTCAGCTCTTCAGGCACAGCGCCTGTTCTAGCCCTAGACATTAAAGTCTTCATAGTGCTTCATTACTCTATGCATAGTAGTCGATTTAAACTCATCCCTCGTTTTATAAGTCTCCGCTAGATATTTACAGAGATAGACACCTAAGTTGTTTATTATTGCACAAGCATACTTGCTTTCATGGAATCTAGTCTGTAATACTCCTGTAAGATTGTGATAGAAAATATAAGTCAATTTAAGTGCGAAAAGAACGGATGAATATGAATTCGTCTGAGAGAACCTATTACTTACCCAAGAATATCAAAAGGACCGATATATATCATGAGGAATGGATAGACTTTAATAAAAATGGTATTATGGATCCCTACGAGAATCCTAAACTTTCAATCGAGGAGAGAATAGAAGATTTATTATCTAGGATGACTCTCGAAGAAAAGATAGGTCAACTACAGTCTGGACGTTGTATTCCTACACATGGAATAGGAAATCTCACATGCGTACTTAGAGAGCTGCCTCCAGAGGAGGGTGCTATCAAGGCTAATGAACTTCAGGTTCATGCGATAGAAAATACACGTCTAGGTATCCCTGTCATAATTCACGATGAATGTCTTCATGGCTGTATGGCTAAATTTTCCACTAGCTTTCCTCAAGCTATAGCTCTAGCAGCTACATGGGATCCAGAACTTGTCTACAAGGTTGCTAAGGCTATAGCTAAAGAGACCAGAGTTAGAGGGATACACCAGTGCCTCTCTCCAGTAGTAAATATAGTAAGAGATGTTAGAGCAGGAAGGACTGAGGAAAGCTATGGTGAGGATCCCTTTCTAACAGCCGTAATGGGAGCTGCATTCTGTAGGGCACTTCGTGAGGAAGGAGTGATAGCTACACCCAAGCACTTTGTAGCTAACTTCGTCGGAGATGGTGGTAGGGATAGTAATGAGATACACTTTTCTCAGCGCATCCTTAGAGAGATTTACTTTCCTGGCTTTAAGGCGTGTGTAAGAGCTGGAGCTCTTTCAATAATGGCTGCATATAACTCATTAGATGGAATCCCATGCTCTAGTAATAGGTGGCTCCTCACAGAAGTACTGAAAGAGGAATGGGGTTTTGAAGGTTTCGTGGTCTCTGACTACAATTCAGTTACTGGAATTCTGTATAAGCACTGCGTAGCTGAGACCAAGGAGGAAGCTGCTAAGCTAGCTATTGAAGCAGGACTCGATGTGGAACTCCCGAGAGTAGATATCTACGGAGAACCTCTCCTTAAGGCTGTCAAGGAAGGACTAGTATCAGAAGACATAATTGATGAGGCTGTTCGTAGAGTACTCAGAGCTAAGTTCCTCATAGGGCTATTTGATAATCCATTTACGGATCCAAATAGAGCTAAGGAAATATGTGGATGTGAAGAACACGCTAAACTTGCACTTCAGGCGGCAAGAAAGGCTATAGTACTCCTCAAGAATGAAAAAAATACCTTACCACTAGACAAAGAGAAGATAAAATCTATTGCGGTCCTGGGACCCCTTTCAGATCAACTAAGACTAGGTGGATATAGTGGTATTCCACCATATACGGTAGCCCCTCTAGAAGGAATTAAGCTTAAAGTGAAGAGCGGGACAAAAATATATCATGTAAGAGGTTGTCAAATAACTATTGGTAGATACTTTCCTATTCCATCTAAATATCTCAAACCTCCCGATGCTAAACCCGGAGAATATGGACTGAAAGGAGAGTACTATGACAATCCTAACCTCGAAGGAGATCCAGTCCTCGTGAGAATAGATAGGAATATAAGTTTCGACTGGGGACTCGGATCTCCAGACCCTAAGATACCCTCTGATAATTTCTCGGTGAGATGGACAGGGAAGCTTATACCCCCTGAAACGAGGGTGTATGAAATAGCACTTTCTACTGATGATGGTGTTAGATTCTGGCTTAATGGTAGACTACTCATAGATTCTTGGCATGATAGACCAGTAACCACGGATAAAGTTCAAGTGAAACTAGAAGCTGGAAAAGAGTACGATATTAAAATAGAGTACTATGAACATCGAGGTTTTGCTGTAGTTCAACTAGGTTGGGACTATGAAGAGGTACCAGAGGAGATTAGAGAAGCTGCTGAGATAGCGAAGAAGGCTGATGTAGCTGTGATATTTGTGGGTATCATTGAGGGGGAGGGCAGGGATAGAGCCACTCTTGAGCTACCAGGACTTCAGGAAGTGCTGATTGAGGAAGTGCTTAAGACGGGTACACCCACTATAGTAGTACTCATGACAGGGAGTGCTGTGACAGGGAGATGGATAAAAGATGCGCCAGCAATAATACAGGCATGGTATCCTGGTCAGGAAGGGGGGATAGCTATAGCTGAAGTTCTCTTTGGCGAATATAATCCCGGGGGAAAACTTCCATTTACATGGCCTCGCTACGTAGGCCAACTCCCCCTATATTATAACTATAAGCCTACTGGAAGAGGATACGACTACGTTGATATGCCAGGCACACCACTCTTTCCCTTTGGCCATGGTCTTAGTTATACAAAATTCACCTACAGTAACCTCAGAATAGAGACAAATGAAATGGGAAATATCAAAGTAAGTGTCGATATTGAGAATGTAGGTGATAGAGAAGGAGATGAGGTTGTGCAATTATACATACGCGATAGAGTGGCTAGTGTTGCAAGACCCGTTAAGGAATTACGGGGTTTTAAGAGAATAACTCTAAAACCAGGAGAGAAGACTACTGTGAGTTTCCGTCTAACTCTCGATGATCTAGCACTCTTCGATCTTAATATGCGACGAGTAGTTGAACCGGGTACTTTTGAAATAATGGTAGGTAGTTCATCGGAAGACATAAGGATTAAGGGAATGCTCAATATCAAGCAGAAAATCACTGCAAAATACGATTGTACAGATCTCGTGGTTGATAGAAAAGAAGTAAAGGTAGGCGAACCATTAACTATAAAAACAAGGGTAAAGAATATAGGACCAATTTCAGACATCATTACAGTTAAGCTCTTCATCAATGGTATAGAAATTAGGTCGCAGCGTGTAGATCTATCCCCCAATGAGGAACGTGAGATTGCATTTAGGATTAAGCTTGAGGAAAGAGGAAGGTACAGAATTGCTGTAGGTATTCCTGAACCTAAACTGACCACTACTATCGAAGTAATCTAAGTACTTTTTTATTTTATCACAGCTCTATCTCCTAGGAGGGTTATCCTCGTACCGATTCTCGTATTGTTAAAAATTTTCACCTTATATGCTATGTTACACTTATTATTTGGAGATTAAATAACTAATACCATAAATATGAATTCAATTATTAAGTATTCTGAATAATATTAAATAGTGTTAAAGGGAGTATATTTAAGTGCATTCAGAGGAAAATATTGGAGTTGAAATGGACAATCTTACGATACGTAAGAGAGTACTAGATATTCTGGAGTTAGCTAGAAATGAAATTTTAACACCACCGATACAACTTGGCCAAATAGAACTCCTTGATAAAAGTGATGAACTAAACGTTGAAATTACAGAAGGTGTACTGCATGCAAAATTAGGATCCACTCTACTGAGAGAATCTAACTGGCATGAAATACTACTGTGGACTCTTAGACATGAGTTGGCACACATACACTATTGTCCCTATGATCTCAGAACAGCACACCAACTCGAAAGAGAGGCTTTTAGTATACTAAAGGATTGGAGACTAGCACATAGCGCTCTCGTACTATTCACGGACTTAATGGTAGACCTAATATACCTCCCTAGGATATCCTTAGAGCTTCCTCTTCACATCATACACAGGTTCAGGAAACAGCCTTCTGGTATTGATATACTACTCTATGCTGTTCATAAGAGATTACTTAAAGATAACATCCCAGATTACAATCTCGACACATCTATATACAACTACTCTAGAGATATACTTGAAGTTATATTCTCAGGAAAGACATGGTTGGATAAACAGAGGTTAATTGCCGCTATTATCCTTAGGTTAATCACAACGAATCCAAAAATAAAGAAGAATCTAGAGCGCCAAATTTCTTCTACAATTTCTCTAGTAGAGGATGTAAAAGGGAATATGTCTGAGAGTTTGAGGAGAGTATATGGTAGAATAAGGAATCCAGAGGAGGCTAAGGCTTTCTATGAGAATTGGATAAAACCAAAGACATCCGATGATCTTAGAAAGATAGAGTCCAATCTTAAGAAAGTAAGTAAGAGATCATTTGGAAGGTATAGAGAGACCGTAGAGGAATTAAAGAGAGGCGAGGTAGGAGAAGAACCTCTTCTTCCTACTTCAAAATCTAGACCGCTAAAAAGAGTGAAAAAAGAATTATTAGAGAGTGCTATGTGGAGAAGTCTTTGGTACAGATCAAGAGCTGTAGAGTGCCTGGTAGAGTATCTCTCTAGTAGTAAAATTATGAGGATTGCGTGGTCAGAAGCTACATATCCTATAGATTGGACTACTGAGGATGATATTGAAGATCTAGATCTCGATTCAACTCTAGAAGAAGGATCACCAATACCAGAATCGAACACTGTAATGTGGATTAAGAGAAAAATGTCTATGGGAAGTATAATAAGCTCTAGTTCAAGTCCGCCTGTGATAATAGTATTAGATTCAAGCAAGAGTATGATGAATAATTTTGATTGTGCTGCAGTAGCAGCATTCATATTACTAGCGAGTGCTCGAAGAGCTGGAGGTAGAACAGCAATCGTAAACTTTTCCACTAAGTACTTAGTGGCTGATTGGAGTGCAGACGAGAGAGTAAAGGATATAATACTAGCCATTAAGATGGGAGAGTATACTATACTTCCAATTCATGTGATAGCAGAATTGGTAAGTGAACTGAATGAAAGAGTATTTGTAAATATAATTACAGACTGCGGGTGGCAAAATATACATGAGGTTCTTCCTAGGCTTACTAAAATATCTGAACTAGGACATAAGATTACTATATTCCATGTATACGGATGGAAGTACGATAGAAATATCGCAATATTGAGTAAGAAAGGGATCGATATAATCAAGATTATGGATCCCACTCGTGAACTGAACAAGTTAGCTCTGAGCATAGCTGGTAAGATCTACAGATTAGGATACTATGTTTACTGGCTGAGCTGATCACCTCTCACCCTAAGAGTATTAGGAGCTAGTCCTCTCGTACGCTGTTTATTATATTTATCAACTTCTGCATGCAAATCTCGGATGCATATTCCCCCATAGCTGAGAAGCCTGCTCCTCCTGGTTTGAGAAGCAGTTCCTCAGGCAACTCCCCTACAGGCCTCCAATGCGTTTCGAGGGATAAGTAGCCCTTATATCTGTCTCTTATAAGTGCTCTTATCTGTTCTCTGTAGTTTACTTCTCCTTCTCCAACTGGTCTAGTCTCAGGTTTACCAGACTTTCCTTTCCTAACACCATCTTTAACGTGTATGTGGACTATATTGTCCTTGATCATATTGTAACCATCTGGATATGGTATCTCTCCCTCAGGATCGAATATATCGTTTCCAGGATCCCATAATGCCTTTACGTTTTTAGATTCTATTGCCTTTAGGAATTGGGATAATCTCCTGGCATTATTCACAAATGTAGAGTATTCATTTTCAATTGCTAAGATAATTCCTTCATTTTCCACTATATCAAGGGGTTTCGAGAACTTTTCAACGATGATTTCTAAGTATTCGTCTAGAGGAGCTTTTCTCCAAAAAGTGAAGCCTCTGACTATATCAGTATCTAAAGATTTAGCTAGTTCTATACACTTCTTAAGAATATCTATGTGCTGAGTATATTCGTCTTCTCTGTCTATGTCCGCTTTGAAGAATGGAGAGGCTATTGCACTAACGGCTAGTCCACTTTCATTTAGCATTTTTCTTATTCTGGAGGCATAGTTAACGAGCTCATGGGGTTTCTTATTCCATAGGGTTCTTATTTCTATACCATCCAGGTTGAATTTCTTAGCAAACGATATTATCCTTTCGAGATCTTGTGATACCTCGTCAGATATTACTGATAGCTTGAACATAGTACCACTACTATTTTTCCTATTCACGACTTATAACCTTCACTACTAGGTGAATTGCTGTTTGATTAGCCTAAAGTTACTCCATAGATTCTACAATAAGTATATTCAATTGTATCTATCTTCCGACAATTGTAATAAAAAACGATTTATATTACTCCTAGATATAATTCCTGGGCGAGTATATGCAGGTAATAGAGACCCCGTACTTCACCATGATTTCAGCATTACTATCGGTAAGTACTCTAATTTTAATTATAATAATAGTAATACTAATGCACAAACTTTCAAAGCATATAAAAAATGTCAGTGGTAAAGTATCATCTATGGCGGAGTCATTGGAGAAAAATTTAGATATGGTAAGTAAAATTTCTGAACTAAGTGATGCTATAGACGTTGTCAAGAGGAGAATGGCCTCGTTATCCACTAGGGACATAGAGGAATCTATATTTGAGCTTACGCGAGTACTACAGAAAATGTCACAACTACTATCACAACAGGCCATGGCTACCTATGGACCAACACCTGTATCTCCACCAGAAAAAGAGCCTGAAGAAAGAGAGGTTGAAGTAGCACTACCAACGGATATTACCAGTATAGACGAGATTGGGCCTATTGTTATCTTCAGGTACGATGGAACAGTAGTCGAATATAGTGGTATTGAACAACCTACAAAGAAAGCAGCCTATATGGTGGAATCTATTAGGAACTTAGATGAAGCCGAAGTGAAGAACGATGTTATACTCATGCCTGAGGTAGCTGTACTAAAGCTACCGATGGGTCTCTACGCGGCTATTTTCAAGAAAATAGACAATATAGACATTGCACTAAAGATACGTGAGGTACTAAGTAAGTACGTGGAGGGATATCGTGGAAGCTGATAAAATCAAGGAGCTGGCGAGTTCACTAATAAGGGGAGCAAGGGGGAATATAGAAGTAGTAGTCATAGCATCTGAAGACGGACTACCGCTAGCAACCGAGATACTAGGTAAACCTGTAGATACAGATGCTATGGCTGCTGTTGGAGCTGCTATCTCAGGAGCTACAGGTTCCCTCATAGCGATGTTTGAAAGCGAAACTGGAAAGGAAGTAGTTCAACCGAGAATGATAGATACTGTACTCCCAGATGGAAGGCATTTGATAGTAAAGCCAGTAGGCAATGTTCTTATCTGTACACTCACCTCAGAGAGACCGAATTTAGGACTTATATTCCTACTTCTTGAGGATCTAGATAGAACAAAAGAATAACTTATTAAGGAACATAACATTAGTTCTAGCACTACTATCTTCTAAAACCTTTTATACACAACACGTCACTTCTGTAGGGAAGTCTGAGTGAAGGCCGCAGTACTATACACTGTAGGTTGCTTAAGAGTAGTTGATATAGAGACCCCAAAGCCTGGACCTGGTGAAGTACTCATAGAAGTGAAGGCATCCACCATCTGCCCAACAGATCTGAGGAAGTATTTAGGACATACTAGTATAACCTTTCCCATAATACTTGGACACGAATTCTCAGGTATAGTTACTGAACTTGGAGAGGGAGTGAATAATGTAGCTCCACAGGATAGAGTTACAGTATTTCCAATATACTCATGTGGAACATGCAGATACTGTAGAGAGGAACGATATAACCTATGTAATAAACTTAGTGGTATAGGAGGAGCTGTAGAGCTTGGAAAGAAACTTAATGGAAGTTTCGCTGAGTACATTGTAGTTAGAGCTGAGAACATATTTAAGCTTCCTGAAAACGTGGACTTTGAAGAGGGGGCTCTAATAGAGCCACTAGCCGCGGCTTTAAGAGGGATTATTCAATCCAATGTTAAGCCTGGAGATATCTCCTTAGTAATGGGTGCTGGTCCTATGGGATTACTCCAAGTAATGCTGCTCAAGAAAATGGGTGCAGCGAAAGTCATAGTAAGCGATCCACTTCCACACAGGAGAAAATGGGCAAGAAAATATGGAGCTGATGTAACAGTGGATCCCTATACCGAGGATTTAGGAGAGATAGTTAATTCAGAAACTGATGGATATGGTGTAGATGAAGTAATAGTCTCAGTAGGCGGCAGTATCGAGGCTGAGTTGATATCTCAGGCTCTAAAATTCACCTCTAAGTCGGGTACAGTAGTAGTATTTGCTGGAACGTGGCCTTTGAAATATACCACAATAGATCCTAATCTCATACACTATGGAGAGAGAAGAATAGTTGGAAGCTTCTTGTATACTAGAAGTATATTCGAGCGTGCTCTTAGGTTAGCTGCCTCAAGAACCCTAAACCTCTCTGACATGATAACACATAGATATCCCCTTGAACGTATTGAAGATGCCTTCAGAGTAGTATACTCAAGAGAAGGGATCAAAGTGGCTGTTCTGCCATGATCCTGATAGTGCAATACTAAGTGTAGATAGTTCTCTTACTATATGCTTACATATAGTAGAATATATAAGTAGATACTAAATAGAGACATGTGTAACTACTAGAGGGAGTGAGAGAATGGAGAGAATGTACAAATTGTCTATATTAATCTTACTGATATCCATAATGTTGTTCATCCAGATGAGTAAGGCCGAACCAACTAAAATTGTAATTAAGGGTATAGTAAAAGATAGTGAAGGAAGAGGTATTTCAAATGCCCTCGTACTGATATGGAGTGACTTCGAAGTTACTGTAGTAGCTCATACACTTACAGAAAAAGACGGATACTTTAGTTTAGAAGTAAAACCTGGTCCCTACTACTACCTGTACATACTTCCTCTAAATGAAGATTTGACTAGAGTTGTGTACACTCCACTTTACATGGCTCTTCCCGAGATCACTGATATAGAGGAAATCGAGATTGAGGCTATAGTCAGACCAGTTGGTTATATCAATATCACAGGTGAGATAATATATGTTGGTGGTATCTGGTCGGGATACTTTACTATAGAGCTTATGAGAGAGATCGAAGGAAGACATAAACCACTCGGAGAGACGATAACCTGCGGTAATGCTATTATAAAATTGACGAATAAGACTGAGCTTAAAAGAAGAATAGAACTTATTGATGTATACGGCTATGGAGGCTACCTCGTTGTCTACAGTCGAACCTATAAGGAAGGAATTACCCCTACAACTGTCGTAACCTCGAGAATGGTAATAGTCCCCGCGAATATCGACATACTAATTAAAGTG
This sequence comes from Thermoprotei archaeon, assembly GCA_003650785.1. GTDB lineage: Archaea > Thermoproteota > Thermoprotei > Thermofilales > B20-G17 > B20-G17. The sequence continues at coordinate 17,485 of QMRW01000013.1, forward strand.
AGTACTAGTGTTTACGATAAGAGACCCGAGGTTTCTCCTC
>QMRW01000014.1 GCA_003650785.1 Thermoprotei archaeon
GATAACAGGTACTCCAGTAGTATCTAGGATAGTAGTGGATCCCAGAATAAACGAGGTAGCTATGAAAGCAGTAAAGGCTGTAGATGAAAAGCCTCATGGCTTTTACTGCTTAGATCTAAAGGAAGGGGCCGATGGAAGAATATATGTCACTGAGATAAATCTAAAGGCGCATACAACGCTTCCCCTATGGTCATATATAGCTACACGTATATTTAGAATGCCAGAATGGGGGAACATAGCATATCTTTACCTTAGGTTAGGGTTGGGAGAAGATGTAGATTTAAAAAGCATACCAAAATTCGATATATACCCGGAAGTCACTATGTTAAGGCACATAGATGTTGGGGTCTGGATACTCTATGAGGATAAGAATATGAAGATTAAAGTTCTCTAGTGAATATTCTACCATTCACATACTAGTCTCACATTATTAGTAGAAGTTAGCAGGAATTTAGCTCTTCCTTCTCAGAGCATCAATCAATATTCTTCAATAGCTACTACTAATAGTAACTATTTTAGTGATTTTTCACAGTTTTAGGAGTAATAAACTGTACTACTTCTAATTGCTAGTCAAGAATGAGTTCTTTAGTATGATACTTTCGTATTCTTAAAAGTAGTCTTCTGAGGGAGTTAGGAAGATTGCATAGATTTTCATATCTTGCTAGTACTCTAACTAGGGTTTTAAGCATGTTTCCTCTAGATTGACAATTACGACATTCGTGCACTATTTCAGGTGTCGTGTAGCCACAGTAGTTGCACTCTGTTAAATCTCTTGTGATAGATATCGTGGGTATTTGAAGTTTTTCTATTAAATGGAGATTGTTCTTTATATTAGTGTGGGAGTATTGTACCATGTCAAGTAGGCATGCAGTCTTCATCTTGAGGTAGAATTCCTCCTCTAGATTTATTCTGGTTTTAAGATCCATATTAGCTGCTATGGGAGTAAAGGTGCTGATAGTCGTATATTTCCCAGCATTATTGTTGATGAAGAAATCTAGATCTGGAATTATAAGACTGGGTACTATCATAATATCCTCCTTAACTCTATCACATATAGCACTTGTTATCTCCTCTACTATACGATAGGGGTTTTCAAGTTCAAAGAGTCCGGTAAAGCGAAGTATGAATATATCTATTGTCTTGAGATCCTTTATAGGAACTTTGATATTTTTATGAACTGATCTCACCACCTTACTAATACTACCTCGTTCAACTAGTAATATTATCTCATCTAATGTATCGGGCTTTATATTAAAGGTTAAACTTCCTAACACTCTGAAGTGCATGTTCTGATCCTTAGGTATAGTATCGAGAAAACCACTCACGTATCCTACAGGCGAAATATTTAGGGCTACGGGTATTCTGGTAAACCTGTACAGCTCCTCTTTTATAATATCATTGAACTTGAGTACAAGCACTTGTGGTCCTGACTTCGGACTTATATATTTACTAATAGCTGTAATAGTCTGCTCGTCGACTTCCATTGACACGCTTAAATGAAAATACTTTTTAGTATTAAGAAGAGGAGATTCCCATAATATATGAAGCGTTTTGAGTACGTCTTCGATATCGTGTGCAGTACTTCCATGCAAATTCAGATTTCTAAGAAGTATGGAGCCCCCCACTTTAGAGGATAATTTATGTACCAGAGATATTATTTTATGAATACTTCTATCTTGTAATAGTGAGGTGTCGATACTTATTGATTCAGAAAATATACCAAAGTAATACGGAAAGTTAAATCTAATAATGTTCAAATAGTGAAATCTTTTTAATTTTCGTGGTATTATCTTACTCCTTAGTATATTGAGATTATTAAGATACATGAAGGTTCTAACCTCGATACTACCTTCTTCTACCTCATGAAGATTATCTGTATAATCATAAGGTAGTATCACAGTCCTATTGAGGAATTTTCCTAGTAAGTTTGGTGAATATTTATCTAATATTTCATTTAGAGTGATTATTATTAAAAGATCTACAGGTACTAGTTTTAGTCTGAGACTCTTACATACTCGAATCAATTTATTTAAGACATTAGCTATGATCTCATTAGATGTATTAGTATCCAGTCCAAATAGATCCACTATAGCATCTCTTATACTGGTCGGATTAAATTCCAGGCCATTAGTATCATTTATCAATAGTAGTCTACCTGGACTATCCTTAAACTCTAGCATTTTTATTATAGCAAGATATATTTCTCCTCTATTACTAATCTTATAGGTCTTTTGACTATGATCTTTTTCGATCATTCCTAGGGACCTGAGAACTCTAAGATGATATGCAAAGTTTAGCTTCTTTCTCCTCTTCTTAGCCACAACAAGATCCATAAGCTCTTTATACCTAAGTGGGCCATTAGCTTTAAGAACTTCAAGTATCCTAATACGGATAGGATGAAGTGCGGTAAGCTTACATCTCTCCAGGGAACGTCTTCTAGGACTCATTAAAATTAAAGTAGTATAAGTCAAATATAATCCTTTACACAAATGTCTTTTTTATATTCAGCTCATCATTTAAAAACATTTTTGCAATAAATATTTAATTATTGGATATTAGTAAAATGGCATAGTCTAAGTATTAGTTATAAAAAAAGAGATATAAACTTACTAGACAGTGATCTATTAGATAAATTCCCATACCTAAATAACTCATAGTGACAAGAGCTGTGGTTATTTGTGCCTTATATTTCGGTACTTCTAAGACTATGGATACCTGTATGGCTTCTCCTTAACACCTCTTTTAGAGTTAGAGTTTCATCTTAGATACATTGTCCACTATATGAACAGTCCTTTGTGGATAGATCCTATTGCTTAAGAACTAATGATATATCTAACAAATGACTTCTTCAACTATATTTGAACTAGTAACTATATAATCTCTAAAATACCCATAGTACTTGCTAAGCGTATAGTCTGGGTACTACTATACAGCTTAAGTAAAGTTTATGAAGTTGTAAGCATACTGCAAAATGGAACTAAGCGAAGGTATGAGTGAAGAATAGTACACTACCCCCAATGTAGACAACAGTGCGGGGGTGCCCGAGCCAGGACAAAGGGGCGGGACTTAGGATCTCGCTCGAACATAAGGGCTAGATAGGAGCTCCCGTGGCGAAGGCCTGCGTGGGTTCAAATCCCACCCCCCGCACCAGGTTCTCTCAATATCCTCTCTAAATTTACTACATTATCCAACTTACTCAAAGGACGAATTGATTATAGTAGGCCTACATTAGTAAATAGTTCCCCTTTCATGAATCAAAATAGAGACTAGAATGGCATGTTCATACCTTAGAAAAGTTAAATCTCAATTGAGAGATTAAAATTTACGATTTGGAATTCCTACTATGACGAGAATACATGAAGAACTCGAATAAATTTGGATTACCGAAGTGCTTATTTCCTTTATCATTAATAAGAGAAAAGCATAAATAAATCTCATACTATCCCTTCATGTGAAGAGTAGTAGAATAGAATCGCTTAATCTAGCTAGAGAGGGAATAGCTCCTAATAGAGAACTTTACGGTCTGTATGTAACGCTACTGAACAAACCTGGAGTTATTCAAAACCTACTTAAGAAATTAACCAAAAACAGGATCAGATTAGTATGCATAAATACTCCTTCTATGGAGTTTACTAGACCTCACATGACGGTGTTTTTAGTGGGAGACTTTACCAAAGCCTATGTAGGTATAGATGACTTTATCCAGAAGCTCAGACAAGATAGGACTATAGTATCCATTGAAAGAGCATCAGAGATAACTAAGGGTGTTATAATAGATACCAAGCATTTTCCACTTACTATCCATGATATGAGAGTTATCATGATGGGAGAAATAGTCCTAAGACCTCTTGTAACTACTATAAGAGATAAAATGAAGTTTTTAGTAGACGTTGTACTGTGGCATACTGGCTATGCTATAGGAATTGAGCTTACTAAACTCTTCAAAGATACATATGGCATTTCAAAACCCTGTGACTACTTTGCTGTTCTCGCCGCTAGGACCATAGAGCTAGGATGGGGATACGTAGAAGAAGTAAAGTTAAACCAAATTGCTCGTACTGTTAAATTTAGTATTCAAGATCTCTGGGAGTGCTCTTTTTCAAAGCCCTCTGAAAAACCGCAGTCCCACATCTACCGTGGAATACTAGCCGGTATGGCGTCTGTAGTGTTCAAGACGGATATGATAGCAGAGGAGAAAATGTGCATAGCTAAAGGCGATAACAAATGTCTCTTCATAGTAAGACCTAAGTAGAGACATACTCTTGACTATTGTCCGTCGTCTACTAGTATTATTATATAATATTATTTGATTACTTACATAGCATTTATCGGATTAAAAATGGAGTAGCCAGGGAGTTATACTTAATAGCACTTGCTATCAATAAGCTTAATAGGGGCCGTAGCTCAGCTTGGGTAGAGTGCGCGGCTCGGGACTATAGCGAGATCCCGCGTGGTCCGGGGTTCAAATCCCCGCGGCCCCATTACTTAGACGTATAGGCTCCTCATGGTCACTGTAGAGCTCACTTAAATTCCCTCAGTACTTTTTCCATGAACTCCTCTAGAGGTTTTAGTCTGTAGGCATCAGGAAAGTAGAATATTATCTCCTCTATACCTAAGTCTATATACTTCTGTATCTTTTTTATGATTTCTTCAGGAGTTCCTATGTATTGGCTCTCTTTCATCGACTCATAGGAATGTTTACCTATTTTAAAGAACTCTACCTCTTGGAATTTCCTCTTTACTTCTTCCTCAGTATCTCCCATAATGACAAATCCATCGTGTACTTTAACTATCTCATTATAATCCCTTCCTACAGTACTACAGTGCTCTTTGAGTATAGCTATCTTTCTAGCATAGTAATCCGGATCACCCCAGCAGTGCCACATATCAGCGTACTTAGCTACTACTCTTAGGGTTAGTTTTTCTCCAACTCCTCCTACCAGAATAGGTGGATGAGGCTTCTGAACTGGTTTTGGATCGTTTAATGCACCCTCTAGTTTATAGTACTTACCATCGAAATATACTTCATCCTTAGTCCACATGAGTTTGATTATCTGTATACTCTCTTCAAGCATTTTAATTCTCTTAGCAGGTCTGTAGAACTCTATCCCATATCCTCTGAATTCATGTTCGTACCAACAAGCGCCTAATCCTAGTATAACCCTACCATTTGATATAACATCGACATTAGCTACTAATTTTGCTAATACCGAGGGATGTCTGTAAAATATGCATGTTACAAGTGTCCCTAATCTGATTCTATTAGTAAGTGTAGCTAGTGCCGTCAGTACAGTCCAAGCCTCGAATACAGATCTTCCTTTAAGTGGCTTAGGTACTGTATGGAAGTGATCGAAGACCCAAAGAGAGTCATAGCCCAATTTCTCTGCATATCTAGCTACATTCACTATAAGCCTCCACTGTTCTTGTGGAGTAGCGGTCGGAGGTAGATCTAGTCTCCATCCCTGTGGTACAAATACTCCGAATTTAGGCATGGTTAATATTAACCAAACTTTAAATAAATCGTTTCTCATACAGATTCTCCTAATATACTCACTACAGTATCTTTAAGATCTACCCTTAGAAAGCATTATTATTCCCTTTTCAATTAAATTGACATGATCAGTGGTAAAAGTATAGGCAAGGCCATAGCACTGATAGGAATAGGAATTCTTATAGTAGGGGTAACAGGAATCTTTGTGACTGGTGCCCATGGACTAGCCGGTGTGGGTTTCCTCTTCATAACCCTATTCATAGGACTACCAACTATAGCTATAGGTACAATAGTATATATCATAAGTAGGATAATGGAATAGTAGTTAGACAGTACTTAATGGAAGGTAAGCTTTTATTGATTAGTCCAAGTATAATACCGGTGTCTATGTGCACAGCAGGATATTAATTACATGCATTCTAATCCTATTAATATTACTCATAGTACCAATTGTAGGCAGTACACCAACAGATCAACCTGGAAAGTATGCTACCACTGACATAGAGCACTTAATGGAATCTCTAAATTACACCATGGTATTGGAGCATGCTAAGTACCTATCTAATTTAGGCTCCAGAGTAACAGGTTATCCGGGATTCCTAAGAGCAGCTGAGTACATAGAGGACTACTGGAGGAAGTTAGGTTTTGAAGTAAGGTTAGAAAAGTTCACAGTGACTGTTCCAATAGTTCATGAATGTAAGATACATGTCAAAACAGGAGAAAAAGAGTACATTATCAGAGCTTATCCTCTATGGCCGAACCACATAAATCCATCTCCATATACGAGTCCATCCGAAGGGGATATACTAGTGTATTGTGGTGAATGTAGACTAGAGGAGATGGATGGTATAGACTTGAAGGATAAATTCGTATTGGCAGAGTTCTTCTGTAGGTGGTACTGGAAAAATGCACTTATGTTTGGAGCTAAAGGATTTATCTTCTTAGATAAAGAATGTACACTGCTTAATACGGTACAGAAAGTTCTAAATATTCCACTAAGTGTACCGAGACTATATGTTAAAGGTGATGATGCCGATCTATTGAGAAAACTGGCAAGTACTGGTCCTCTCAAGATATGGATTAATAGCTCAGTCTCATGGGAGAATGTAGAGGTCTCGAATATATTGTGCATAATACCGGGTACGGGGGAATATGGTGATGAAGTAATAGTGATAGGCTCTCACTATGATACATGGTCTGTAGTACCTGAACTAGCTCCAGGAGCTTATGATTCCCTAGGAATTTCCCTACTCCTAGAGATGGCTAAGTTCTTCAAAAATAATCCTCCCAAGAGATCAGTATGGCTTGTAGCTTTTGCAGGTCATTATCAGAGCCTATGGGGGGGTAGGGAATTCGTCGAGAATCACTTTAGCGAACTCGGAATGAAAATTAGGATTATGATCTCAATAGAGCTATCTGGTGATAGTGATACTGTAGCTATATACTCTCACGGTAATACCTATGGATTTGAACTAATACATACTCTACATCTTAGTTACCCCTGGTGTGATAAAGTAGATGACTGGGTTAGAGATTTAGAAAGCGCGTTTAACGAGAAATTCAACATTATAGAGGGAATAAAGCTAACCTATCCCGCGTGGATATTGAACTCTCCACCCCTAGAACCTATCTTAAGATGCTTTGAAGCAGAAATCTTCACTGAGGCATGTTATGGAGGAGGAATAGGAATAATAGCTACCAATAGTTTTAAAGCCTATAAGTGCACACCATTCGATACCTTCGATAAGGTGAATCTGGAGAAGCTTCGTAAACAAGTCATATCCATAGGATATCTACTATTCCAATTTGTAAATCTCTCACCACATTTACTTGGTCACGTATATCCTTCTAGAATAAGAGAAGAGTCGGGAATCATAAGTCTAGTTGTACAACTTTCTAGGTATAATAGAAGTATAGACTGGTTCTCGAACTTCACTCATCCTAATGCAATAATATTAGTGTCAATATCTGGACTTCAAAACCCTGAGCTTCAGATAGAGCTTGGAGTTGGAGTTTCTCCTGTACAACAGGCTTTCTATCAAGGTATGATAGTTCCAGGAACTATAATGGGATTACTCGTGACTAGTGAAATTGCTCCTGGTGCTAAGATGGCTGCACAGGTAACACCTATTGGTATATCGATAATTGCTAAACCAGATGAGACTGGTAAAGTTATCATAAAAGGTGTTAAACCACGTGCAGCTGTTGACATTCAGGCCTATATAATTGACCCTAAAACGGGCGATATCTTATATGCTACGGATAGTGGTCCATTTGGAACAACTAAGTACAGGCTAGGAAGATTAATGGGGGTTGTTGGTGCTCCCGCTGCTCAAGCTCCATGGGTTACTCCAGTAGCAGGAGGAATTCAGATGATAGGAGGAGCAGGTGCCCCTATGAGAGCATTCGCACCAGGATATCATCCTGCATTTCGCTATGTACCTGTATTCGAAGCGACTGGAATAGCGATACTTGGACTTACCGATATTGTAGAAATTACTGGAATACCCCAGATAGTAATAGAACCGTACAACTTTCTATCCCATAGCTGGCTGGTGTGGAGGGATACAGTATCGGGTACTACAGATTTTATGGCCTTTGTACCACCCGGAAGCATTATTGAAATAATACTTAGAGGAGGGGTAGGTGGTCGTATAGTAGGAGTACTAAACAATGCCAGTAGGATGTATCCTGAAGGATATGGCTATAGTATAAAATCTCACAAAACACTCATTCTAGACATGTTTGACATTGTGGAATGTACATATACTTTAACTCTACACAGAGCTAGCTCTCTAGCCGGTAGAATGACTATGGATCCTCGATTAATGACATATCTCGAAAAGGCTAAAGAGTCCTACCGACATCTTGTTAAAGCTCTAGAAGAGAAGAAGTGGAGTTACGCATATGGCTATGCTCTATCTACGTGGATTTTCACTCATAAGTTGTATTCATCCTCCCAAAACCTACTCTACCAAACTGCTATAACAGCTGCTATATTCCTAGGCCTCTCAATACCATTTGCCTTCCTCCTACAGAAGATAAGTACAGCTTTCACTGAGAAAAGGGAGATACTGATTGTAGTAGGGATATTAGTGGCCCTAAATGCATTTCTCTCACTATTCCATCCTGGATACATAATATCGTCCAATGTAATGATGATAGTACTAGGAACTTGTGTCCTACTATTTGATTTATTATTCATATTCATAGCATTAAACGAACTTAATAGCATATTTAGGGATATACGCCGTGTACTCTTAGGACCATATATGGAGACTCTTAGAACCAGTGGAACTATGGTTGCTGGTATATCGTTGGGTATAAGGAACATTAGGAGGAGAAAACTGAGATCTGTACTACTACTCCTATCCTTCACCTTTGTAGTCATGGCTATGACTGCTTTTACTTCAACAGCAGTTGGCATAACTACAATTCCAATACCAGTAACTGTCAAAGAAAAAGCCTATACAGGGGTACTACTAAAGAGACCTATACCAGGACCCCGTGGCAGTCCAATACTTCCACTATCTGAACAGTTTATGTTAGGGGTAAGAGGGTTTGACTTTAAAGGTCTAGACCTCGAAATACATCCAAGAGCCTGGATATATCCTCTTGGTGAAGGTCTAATCATAGGGGAGAAGGTTCAGATAAAGGCACTACTAGCAGTATCACCGGAGGAAAGGGAGGTATTTAAGGATGAGTACTTAGTTGAGGGTAGATGGTTTGTTGAGGATGATATATTTAAGATAATAATTAGCGAAAGCCTGCGTAAGGCCCTATCTGAGGCTCTAAAAGAGGAAATAGAACCCGGTTCTAGGATTACAATATGGAATCAGGAATTCATAGTCAAAGGAATAATTATGGATGAGGCTTTGATCGGAGTGGTAGATATAGATCAGAAAGATATCCTCCCAGCCAGCCTGGAGGAGGCTCAATTGAGAGGAGTAGAGGCATACTTACCTCCACTACAAGTTATTATAGTGCCCTACAAATTCGCTATGGAGTACTTTAATGTACATCCTAATGTGATCTCTATTAAAATACGTGGAACTCCAGAAGACATATACGAGTTTTCAGAGAACTTAGCGTTGGCACTTCCCTTCGATCCATACTATGGCTTTAGTGTGAAAACAGCCTATGGTGAAGAAGTATATATGTCCAGTCGACTGGCAATTAGGGAACTCTATGTGATTGGTGGTGGAGAGAATATAGTCATACCATTAATAATATCCTCACTTACATTACTCTCAGTAACTTTAGGTATGGTATATGAGAGGATCAGGGAGATAGGAATACTTAGCTCACTTGGAATCTCACCTAGTAGTATAAGGGATATCTTCATCTCAGAAGTGATGATAATGGCTTTTCTGGGGAGCTACTTAGGATATACTGCTGGTACATCTCTTATAGGTCTACTTTGGACCTTTGGTCTCTATCCCAAGGGGTTATATCCTAATATTTCATCAACAGCAATGGTGGTAACTATGGGTATGTTCCTACTCGTAGCTGCTCTATCCACAATCTATCCCTTCAACAAGGCATCAAGACTCGTTACCCCTACTATAATGAGAAAATGGAGTCCTCCTACTAGACCCAGAGCAGGAAGATGGAGTATACCCCTACCATTTACTGCTACCTATCACGAATCATATGGAATTTTAGAATTCCTGAGAGAATACTTTGAATTACACTCAAAGGAGAGAATGGGATTATTCACCTTAATAGAGCCTCCAAAGTATACTGAAAGTGAGGATAGAAGAGAGCTGAGTTTGAGAATGCACATTGCTCCCTTTGATCAAGGAATATACCAGAAATTAAGTATCTTATGTATAAGACTTAGAAAAGACCTATATCAATTCGGGGTACTAATAGAGAGAGAAATGGGAGTAGAACAGATATGGGCTACTACAAATAGACGTCTAATGGATAGCATTAGAAAGCAGTTCCTCGTCTGGAGAAGCCTAAGTCCAGAAGAGAAAGAGATTTATGTCAGGAGGTTCAGAAGATGGGTAAACTCGAGAGAGACACTGTCTTAACATGGAGAGTAGTAGGTATACTTCTATTCATAGTCTTTGTAGTACAGCCAGCGGTGGTGTACAATTGGCTGGTTAACGGTCTATGGGGATTACCCATAGGCACTTGGATGGTCATTCTACTGTGGTGTGGATTAACTAGGTTAATAGGTGGAGAACTCACTAGAAAGGAACTATTTACGGTTAGAATTTTTGAGAGTACTGGTATAATGTCATCAGGCTATCTCTTTGCGTATCTATTAAGGAATCAATACTTTGCTAATTCTGAAATAGCCGTAATGTTCGGTGTACAGAAGCATATTCCGGGATTCTTTGCACCACTCGGAGAAGCGGCTGAACTCTCCATGAGACTAAGAACATTCCTACTTCCAGTATGGGTACAACCTATATTGGTAAATATATTACTTCCAATTATTGCAATACTCGCTATGGATTTGACACTGGGCCTAATATCTTATGAAATGTATGGTGTAGAGGAGAAGCTCGAGTTTCCGTACGCGAGCTGGGATGCAGCTACTATTGATGTCTTAATAGATAGAGAACCCCTAAGGTACAGAGCTCTCATACTATCTATCTTAGCCGGTATTGTATACGCAATTATCACCTACGGATTTACTATAGTATTTGGAATTCCTATGTTCATGCCTAGGATAATTTTCGATTTAACTCATATTGTAGAGAATATACTTCCGGGTGCATGTTTTGCCTTCTCAACGGATGCACTGATGTACGTACCAGGTCTAATATTACCATTAAAAGTTACTACGTTGCAGTTGATAGGATCTATAGGTCTCTATGTACTAGGTAATCACATAATTACCATTAAGGATATGTGGCCTCTCGAGTGTAAGTGGAAACCAGGTCAGGGAGTTCTATGGAACTTTAATAGCTCTACCCTATACTTCTGGAATAGTTTCGCTCTAGGATGGGGATTAGTAGCCTCTATATTGCCACTGACAGTACACTATAAGTCGTTCTTAAGATCTCTGAAGAGAGTAATTACCACGATCAGAATAGGAGGAGGAACTATGAAGAGTCTAATTACCATCTATGGAGTATTTACAGTTATAGTGGTCATTCTAATAAATACTCTAACCAGAGGATTTCCTATTCCAATACTCCTCTTTTTCTTAGTAGGAATGTCTTTCTTGATGACTATGTTGCAGACGCACTCAGCTGGTATCTCTGTAGGCTTTACAGTACCTTACCTTAGAGAGGCTATGATATTTTATAGTGGTTATAGAAATATAGACATCTGGTTTATCCCCGGTAATGTTATGGTATCTCAAGGAGGTTCGAGCATAGCTCAACAATTGAGAATAGCAGATCTTCTTGGAGTGAGCAGGAGTGAGTATATTAAAGTATATGTAATGACGATACTATTAGGATTACTAGGTAGTTTCATATCAGTATCACTCTTCTGGAGTGCTGCTGAAATACCAGGTCATGCCTATCCTTATACAATTACTGGTTGGCCTGTAGAGGCTATGAACTTCTGGATGTGGCAGGAATGGCTGTGGACAGGTTATCTCTTCAGAGAGAATTGGATAAAGCTTGGAGCCTTAATTTCAGCGATAACCTATGCTGTCGGTGAGTTTGTATTCCACTACCCCTCAATGCCAGTAGCTATGATGATAGGAATGCTACTACCACCCTACAATATCTTCGGAATGTTCGTAGGATCTCTACTTAGTAGGCTAATATCAAGGTATGTTAGAGTGTGGAGTAGAATTAAGGGCTATGTCTTTATGGGCTTTATAATAGGAGATGGCTCTGTATCAACTATAATACAGGTGATGGCTCTAATAGGTAGAGCAATCTGGTTGAAACCATACTAACTGTTCTTTAATTTAGATCAAAACTAGTGATTAGATGTATTCAAAAGGCGTATATATACTTTACGCAAAAGTTTTTAAATAATAAGACTTACCACTCTCTGAGTGAAATTTATGAGTGAAGAAGCTAAAGTTGAAGTTAAGCCTAGTGTTTTAACACCCAAGATGTGGATAGCGGCTATAATAGTAGCGATCTTCATGGGATTAGTGTGTGTATGCGTTACACCCTTCGCTCCCTTCTGGGCATGGACAACGGTATTCTCTTCATTTACAGGGCCTATATTGCTACTATATATTTGGATGCTACTGGCTAAAATCTCTCCCACCTTTAAAAAGATAAGCCCGCAACAACTCACTATACTCTATGCAGCTGCTGCTTTAGGCGTATGCTTTACGTACAGCGTCTGTCCATATGCTATACTTCACAATGCCATTACACTTCGTCTCTGGCCCCCCATGCCTTACGCAAGACCTGAAAACCTCTCATTTATCTTTGGTCCACCTAAGGAGTATATCGAACCCATGCTAACTGGAGCTCCATGCCCATGGCATCTATGGGCTCCCACAGTGGGCTGGTGGATAGTCTACACGATCTTTTGGACACTATTCTTCGTCGGATGGTTTGCACTAGTACATGAGAGGTGGATAGAGGTAGAGAGATTACCCTTCCCATTCCTGGCTACAGTGACACTACCTGTTCAATTTATAACTGTTGAAGGTGGTGAAGAGAAAGCTGTTATATCAACTAAATTCAAGCTATTCATGCTAGGTTCAATACTAGGATTGTTATTTATGGTACCAATAACAGGACATTACCTATATCCACCTATCCCAGATATCTATGGATGGGCAAAATCTCCTTACCACGGCTGGTGGCACGGATGTATGAACCTAGCTAAGGTACCTGGAACCGAAGTATTCCCAGTATGGGCACACCTAGTAGTAAACCCGATGACTTGGGCATTATGCTATCTACTTCCTCTTGATATACTCTTCTCTGCATGGTTTGGTGCACTAGTCATCTTCATGATACCTTCCTACTTAGCATATCTAGCCGGTGCCTATCCAGGTCTAGAGAAAACTGGTTGGAGGCCAGGTCCACTAGGAACTTTGCCACCCTTCAAATGGTCTCCAGTATGGATAGGAATGTACTGGGGTATTCTACTGATATGGTTCATATTGAATATAGGGTATATAAGGAAGACCTTCACTACTAAGATCACTCCAGAGGATCGCAAAAGAGCTCTACCATTTGTAGCATGTTGGACTCTAATAATACTATCAACACTAGTAATACTTGGCCTTATTGCAGTGGCTGGAGCAACTCTTATTTCAGCTATAGCCATAGTGTTTACAATGTGGCTACAGTTCTTCTCAGGAGCTAGAGCCTACGGATATGCAGGTCTACCAGGTAATGCATGGTTCTGTCCTATAGACTGGTGGTATCTGCCATACATTGTCAAGTATACTGTGGGTATTCCTCCACGTACTATGACTCCAGAGGAGGAGAAAATTTTCGCTGCTAGAGTAGGCATGGACTACGTCACGGCAATGAATCTAGGCAATAGGTACACTGCTAACATACTGGGTGACATAAACACACTCTATGGTGTAGCTTTCGCTATACCTACATGTTATGCACTAGCACGTGAAACAGGTACTCATCCTCTCGATGTTACTAAGGTTATGATTGTGGCGGGCATAATCTCTGCTATTATAGGATGGACTATGGCCGTAGGTCTTGGATATGCATTAGGTGTACACAATACTCCAATGAAACGCTTCGATGCATGGTGGGGCGGTGCCTTCCTAGGTGCGAGGGGATGGACAGGAAGACCGGCTGCAGAACCTTGGCTACCATATGCTATAGCAGGAGTAATATTTGCATGCATACTTGGCTACCTAAAGATGACCTATGTTAGATGGCCTCTAGACCCGATAGGAGTAGCTCTAGGAATAAATAACGCCGCAGCCTCATACTTTATGCCAGCACTCATCGCCTGGATACTCAAGCTTATAGTACTTAGAGTGGGAGGAACTAAGGCGTATGAAAACTATACAGTACCTCTAGCAGCAGGTTTCGTAGTGGGCTACTTCATAATGGCAATGATGGGGCCAATCATAGGTGCCTTAAAGTTCGCAGTTGGAGCCTAAGATCTATTTTTTATTTTTGAATATTATATCAACTATTTTATCTATCCCCTCAGCACTATCTAGGATTTCTTTTAAATGTTCTGCAAGTGAGAGGACTTTATGAGAGAAGGCCTCACTTATAGTACCCTTTTTAACAAGTTCATTTAGCTCATTCATATCTATGATTTTAGCACCTCTATTATATGTACATACTACATCTACTTTCAGATCTACACACCACAGTCTTCCCTCTGAATGCATTTCAACTGGAGTGTTTATGTTAATATATATGCCCTTGAGCATACTGCTACTACTGTAGTACGCATGAAGAATGTATGGTCTATATAGTTGAACATAGGTTACTGCATAGTCTCCTATCTCCTTTTTAATACCTAGTCCATCGTATACTCCTCTACCTTTTATACTTCTTTTAACGACGACAATATTCTTATCGTAGTCTATCTCCTGTATGGTTCCTCGAATAATTATCTCTCCCTTATCTACATTTTCTTGAATAATTTCTACGCTCTTTTTCCTTCCGAGTATTTCCTTTAAAAAGAATGACAGACAGAGAGAGCTGATGTTATTAAGTATAGTAGGAGATTTTTCTACTGTATATTCTACAAACTCTATTACTCCTTGTAATTTCCTGTGAACTATTGACTTTATATGATGGTGATGTGGAGCTGTAGGTACTACATATCTCCTTATCTCATCTAGCTTCTCCTTACTCTCTAGAGGTAGTACTACTTCAACTATTTTTTCACCTTCATATAGTAATGATGGAGCATCGAGCTTATTCATTGATTCTTTTATTTCCTTTATCGATTTCTTTATACTTTCGTAATCACTTAATATGCTCTCTATATCAGCATAGTTAGCACTACTTCTCCATCTTATTCCCCAGCCATTTATTTTTAATAGGGAGGTTATTTCTAATAACTCCTCTCTTTTCTTCATATCTATGAACTTACTAAAGGATATTCTTGCTCCCTTTGTAAATCTCATATACTTACCCGTTATGACGGGGTTTAGTGAGAGTAGAGGTTCCCCCTTCAGGGAGGGCTTAAGTACACATACCAATACTTCTTCCCCTGGTCTGACTCTTATTGAGTGTTCTGGTAGTAGTCTTCCTTTAATTTCACCTATATCTACTAGAGCAGTATTGTTTTTGAAGTCTACTACCCTTCCCTTGTAAATAGAGTATAAATTCGGTTTAAACTCCTTTAGTATGAGATGACTAAGTTTAGATTCTAGTATACTGACTATTTTATCTGTAGCTTTGGGCTCTCCTATAATCACTATGCCTTTTTTATCGTCTCTATCTTTTATTGTAACTGATGGGGGGAGAAAAATGGGGTTTTTAATTTTAAATCTCTCTATTATAGGCTCTGTGGGCTGTGTTATTCCTATTCCTTCGTCTCTGAGTATTTTCGTTATAGCCGTAGTATAGATACCTCTTAC
>QMRW01000015.1 GCA_003650785.1 Thermoprotei archaeon
CATACTCCTCCATTGGGATTTAATAGAATGTAGAGATGGAGTGAGTATACCTAGTGCAAGTCTTGTAGTAATTATAGACCCTACTATCGAGCCTACATCTCCAGACATATCTATCAGTGCTGGATATGCTGATATCACTAAAGGGTTTCTGCACACTAGACTTATATCCAATAGAAAGGTACCAGTAAGACCTGTCACTACAGATACCACAATTAATGCTATTAGGGATTCACCTATAGTCCTAGTAAATTCCTCCTCCTCTCTATACTTCAGGAGGAGAATTAGAGATAATACTATAAAAACTATGCTGGCTGAGGTTATAATAATTCTATCTAGGTTGGATACGTATAGTACCAGTATGTACAATAAAGTGACTAATATGTCGGCTATAGTAGACATAGTTGGATAAGTCACCATATCCGGATCCAGACCCACCTTGTATGATGTTACAGCAATGGTAAATGTAATAGGACTGATTACAATTAGTGAAAAGAACATAGTGCTCAAAACTACTAATATCATACGTGGAATTTCTATAATCGACACTCCCCAGAGTAGTAGACTAAAAGATAATGCCTGTATAACCATAAATATGGAACAGGCTAGTGCAAATACTACTATAGCACCTGTCAAGAGCTTGAACTCCCAGGTAATCTCCCTTAAGGATGGTCTAATTAATCCTAAGTGTAAGCCAGTACTTACTCTACCACAGAAAATGCCATTCACTACACCTCTTATAGTAAGTATCGCTGGATATAGTGCTATACTCCACTTTATGGGTGAGAGTATCCCCCAACTTAATGTCAATATGGTACCAGCGACTATACCAGCTACATCTATAAGTAGGGTTAGAATAGTCTTAGCCAAATATCTTAGAGACTCCGATCTCAATAATATCCTAAGCCTAAGCATCATGATCTACAATTATCGAATTATATATTGATTACCGCTAAGTAGGAGTATTTATATGGAATTCCGTATTCCCAGCATATGGAAAATTAATTTTACTGTTAATCTCAAAATAGGTAGGTGATAGTACTGTCCAAGCTAAAGATAAACTTTGAAGGCCTGGGTGAGATACTGGTCGAGATCTACCCAGATAAGGAATACATTGTGAATAGGCTATTCTCAAAGACTCCACTTGAACTATTAGCTAAACTATGGGGTGGAGAGATCTACATGGAGTTGCCTGAAGTGGCTAGAGTAGTATGTAGAGATAGAAAGGAGTATGTGGAAATAGGCGATGTAGCTTATTCTCCCTCCTTCAGGAGCATATGTATATACTTCAATACAACACCTAGAACTTACTACGGTGATAAGATTAGGGCCGAAGAGCATGTAGAAGTGTTCGGAAAAGTGATCAAAGGATTGGAGCTTCTCAGTAGGGTCAAACCTGGATGTAAGGTTAGAATCGAGTACTTTAAGGGTTAGAATATTGAGAACCATAATGAATTGACTTATTCGAGGCTCTGGAGGGGTAAAAATTGGATCGAAAAGGGAAGTTACATGCACTAAGAATAAGTATAATAGGTCTAGTACAAGGAGTTGGATTTAGACCTTTTGTGTATAGGCTTGCTACTTCACTAGGTCTAAAAGGATATGTAAGAAATTTAGGAGGATCTGAAGTTGAGATATTAATTGAAGGTGAAAAGAAAAAGGTACAGAAATTTCTCCTAAGACTTAGAAAAGAGAAACCCCCTCCTGCGGAGATCGAGGATATATCTATAGAGAGAGTTCCTCCAAAGGGGTTCAGAAAGTTCAGGATACTAAAAAGTGGAAGTCTCATCATAAAAAGATCAGTAATACCACCAGATTTAGGGATATGTGATCATTGTCTCTCAGAGGTCTTGAATCCTAACTCCAGATGGTATAAGTACCCTTTTAATTCATGTGCATGGTGTGGTCCTAGATTTACCATGATGTACGGTATACCCTATGATAGATATAATACCTCCATGAGAGACTTTCCTCTATGTGTAGAGTGTAGACATGAGTACCAAGATCCCGATAATATTAGGAGATTCCATGCACAAGGTATTAGCTGTCCAAAGTGCGGCCCGAAGATCGTACTAATAGATATGGATGGAAGTATCATAGAAGTAAGTGATCCCATAGGTGAAGCAGCCAAGCTTATAGATGAGGGAGTTATACTGGGTGTGAAGGGACTTGGAGGATTTCACATAGCTACACTTGCTAGTAATGATGATGTTGTACTGGAGTTGAGAAGAAGAAAGAGGAGGAAGACTAAGCCCTTCGCTCTAATGGCCTTAGATTTAAATACAGCTTCAAGACTAGTAGTCCTTAATAGAATTGCTAGGAGACTACTCACTTCTCCTAGTAGGCCTATATTAGTACTTCCCAAGAGGCCCGATGCACCAGTATCTAAGTATGTAGCTCCCAATCTTCACACTTTAGGCGTTATGCTACCATATACGGCGCTTCACTATCTCCTGTTAGAGAAAACTAGGGATAGGTTTCTAGTGATGACGAGTGGTAACAAGAGAGGGCTACCTATATCAATCTCTGAGAAGACAGCTCTAAAGGAACTCAAGGGTATTGTAGAGTACCTCCTTGTACATAATAGGGTTATTGTCAATAGATGTGATGATAGTGTACTGAGATTCACTTTGGGAGATCCCACCTTCCTGAGAAGAAGTAGAGGATATGCACCATATTGGCTCCACTCTCCGCTACATCTATCTAAACCAGTCATAGCCTTTGGAGCTGATCTCTCCTCAGCTGGTGCTATAGGATTTGATAGATATATTGTACAGACTCAGTATATAGGAGATCTTGACAATGTGGAGACTATCGAGTACTTGGAAAGTGCTCTGAACTTTCTCATAAAGTGCTATAAGATAGATATTAGTGATTCCATACTGGTATCGGATAAGCACCCCCTATATAGATCCTCAGAAATTGCTAAGTACTGGTCTGAGCTCTATCAAGTACCACTATTCAAAGTTCAACATCATCACGCTCATATACTATCCGCTATGGTAGAATTGGGTATACCTAGAGGAGAAAGTATAATCGGTATTGCTATCGATGGTATAGGATATGGAGATGATGGAAGGATATGGGGAGGTGAGGTTCTTAGAGTAGAGTATGGAGGGTATAAGAGAGTAGGACATCTTAGGTATGTTCCCATGCCAGGAGGAGACTTAGCCGTAAAATACCCTGTAAGAATGCTCGTAGGTTTCTTATCTACATTTATGAACGACTCCGAAGTGGTAGATCTGATAACAAAACTGCAACTTCATAAAGGACTGAGGTATGGTGTAAAGGAAATTGAAATAGTTCTAAAGAGTGTTAGGAATAGAAAAACGCCAATTACTTCTAGTATGGGTAGGACACTAGATGCTATTTCCTCACTACTAGGTCTATGTACATTCAGAGATTATGAAGGAGAACCCGCTATAGTCCTGGAAGAACACTCTGTCAAAGGGAGATTGATAGATCATATACATTTTCCTATCAGTTCCTCTAGTCCTAGAATAATTGATACATGTGTAGGCTTTGAGAATGTACTCACTCTACTTGGTGATTATAAATCTGAATCCATAGGCTATACATTTCAATTTAGACTGGGTGAGACTCTGGCGGAAGTTGCTATAAAGGAGTTAGATAGATGTAGCATAAGCGATTTAGTTCTAGTCTCAGGCGGTGCAGCTGTAAACAATATAATTTTATCAGGTATCAAGAGTGTTCTATCTGAACATCAAGTTAAGCTCTATGTTAATAGAAAGGTTCCTCCGGGAGATGGAGGTATTGCGATAGGACAGGTGGTTGCAGGTTTTATAAGAAGTGGGTAAGTATGTCACTCTAGTTCTTCCTGGAAGATCCTTTGATATAGTATCCTCACAGCGTCCTCTCTATTAAATCCTTCTTTAACTAGTTTTAGGATTTCCCTCTCCACGACCACTCCAGGTTTATTGTAGATATTTGAATAGTAGCTAACTAGTTTATTATACATCTCCTCTATACTTAGCAAAGGTATATTCAGATTCTCTCTGAGGTATGCTATTTTCTCCTCAGTCTCTCTGATTAAAGCCATTAATTTGACCTTCTCCTTCTCAAGGTATTCTTTTCTCCTTGCAGCCTCTTCTTGAGTTATCTCACCTATCTTTTTCCTAGCTTTGACTAATGATATTTCCCTATTTATTGCAGATAATTTTCTTTTGAGAGTCCCTCGGTATTTCTCTAAATTGATTAAGGTCTCTTTTATTTTAGATTTCAGCTTGTCAAGCCTAGTTATGTAATCCTCAAATAGCTCCTTATACTCATACTCGTCTATTTCGCCACTTCTGTAGCTATTTCCTAGCCTTTCTATAAGATCTACTAGTATTCTGTATTCATTGAGAAGTTTTACTGTATTTAGACTGCTGCCGATCTTAATATCGCCAGTAGTACTCGTGGTTTCAGCTTCTGTTACTAGAGGATAAGGAGCTATATTAGGTAATAATGCAGTGATCGCTCCACAGATGACCAGTAGAACTCCTGGGGCAGTATGTCGATCTATCATTAGTGCTATAGAGGATATTGTTAGAGCGGATAGACTCCAAAAATTAGTATTATTCTTTCTATAAACTTTAAAACATACTATTAACATGAATATTAATAATGCACAGCCTCCTAACACTCTCGCTGTAACTCCTTCCTCACCTATATTGGATGGTAATGTAGATATAAGTAGTAGCAGGCCTCCTAGAGCTATTAGTAGACTAGATGTAGCATGTAGACTTAAGGTAGGTATAAGGGGGAGAGAGAGGTTGCTTCTTTTAAATCTGAGTGTAGACACTTTCTTACGTCTCCTACCCTTTACGGACATACCAATTATTAGTACTACCAATTAATATATCTAATTATATCTACGCATCCATAATGAGTTATCAATATCACTAGATTTATAGCTATAGCTAGTCGTAATGCCATTGAATTCTCTCATATCCGCCATATTTTGCCCAAATACTACATGTACCCTCAGAAGATACCATACAGGGACCTTGGGGTCTATCTGGAGTACATGCACGCATGAATAGCGGACAATCTGTTGGCTTAGCTTTACCTAAAATTATGTCGGCACACCTACATCCTGGTTTAAACTCAGGACCTGTGTCCACACTTACACTTAATCTAGATCGTGCATCTAAGTGCTTAAAGCGCTTTCTTAGGAGTAGTCTACTTCTCTTTACCCTACCTATTCCTCTCCATTCACCATCAGCTCTGTAGAAGACCTCACGTACATACCTCTTAGCAGTAATATTTCCTCTCCAACTTACAGCTCTACTATACTCATTGACTAATCGTGGCTTCCCTTCCAAGATCATTTTAAGTATACTAAATACTGCTAGCATGACATCTAAGGGTTCAAAACCTGCTACTACAGCTGGTATTCCTGAAATTCTCGGTATAAAGCTCCAGGCACTAGCACCTACTATCGTAGATACATGACCCGGACATATTATTCCGTCTATATTAATATCGAAGCTGCTCAGTATATACTTCATTATTGGTACTGTTAGTCTAAATGACGGTAGTATCATGAGATCATCAGGTATAAGTCTCCTACTTATAAAGGCAGCTAGTGTAGGAGCTGTTGTTTCAAATCCTACAGCAAAAAATACGGATTTCTTTCTGTCCTTCATATGGAGTCTAATAGCATCATTAAATCCGTATACTACTTTGACATCAGCACCCTCAGACCTGGCATCAGCTAGACTCATTTTAGTTCCCGGAACTCTGTACATGTCACCATAAGTATACACTCTAATTCCACTAAATACTATCTCTATAGCCTCATCCACTTCTCTGGCTGGTACTATACATACTGGACATCCAGGACCTGCTATCAATTCTACATTATCTGGAAGTAGACTTCTAAGACCAAAGAAAGTAATGGTATGTTCGTGAGTTCCACATACATGCATTATACGGACATAATCAAGTTTTTTAGCTATCTTCTCTATACTTTTACTTACAGCTTGTATAAGCTTTCTATCCCTGAACTTCCTTAGAATCTCCATAGAATTTTCCTTCAACATATTCTTGGAACTATCTCACCTAAGGGTTTTTCTAAAATCCTCCTACCACCAGCTACAGTCTCTAGGAGTACATTATACCTACTCCTGTCTACTACCCTTCCTATTATAGTAGCTTGTCTATAGCCAGCTTTTCTAAGTTCTCTAACTAGTTCTTCAGCCCTACTACTGGGTATTCCTATGAGTGCTCTACCTTCTGATGCTAATACTAGTGGATCTATTCCTAGCATTTCACAGTATACTCTCACATTCTCGCTTATGGGGATTTTATCTTCATCAACTAAGATAGTAACATTCGACTTCTCAGCTAGCTCGTTAAGGGAGGAGGCTAATCCCCCTCTAGTGATGTCCTTAGCTGCATGAATTTCTCCTATAGACTTAGCTATTTCAATAACTTTGGTAAGGGGCTCACAGTCCGATTTAAGCTCTCCCTCTACTTCTAATCCCGCTTGTAGTGCCATTATAGTGGCTCCATGTTCTGCTATAGTTCCACTGATCACTATACTATCACCGGGCACTAGTCCTGAGTCTGTTATTACTTTATCTGTTACACCTATACAGGTCGTCGTTATAACTACACCATCTACTCCACCTCTCGGCATTACCTTAACATCTCCTCCTAGGAGGGCTACACCCTCTTCAGTAAGAACTCTGAGCATTGAGTTCATTATAGTCTCGAGTGATTTCATAGGGAAGCCTTCTTCGACTACTATAGCGTCAAGCATGGCTACTGGTTTAGCGCCCATTACTACTACATCGTTTATAGATCCTACGGCGGCTAGCTTACCTATATCTCCACCTGGGAAGAACAGTGGATGTACAGTATAGCTATCTGTAGAAATCACTACATGCATCTCTCCCATGGGTATAGTGGACCCATCATCCAGTTCGAATACTCCTATACCCTTATCTATTCTACCTATTTTCACTCTACTGAGTATAAGCTTATCTATAAGCTCATGTGTTTCTCTTCCTCCAGCTCCATGGGCTAGTTTTACCCTAATACTAGCTCCCCATAACTAGATCTATCCTACAAATAAAAAGATCTATGTTACTATGGTAGCTTCACTCTCTTTCTGAGTTTAGCAGATTCATATATTGCATAGATTAGCCTCTGCGCTCTAAGTCCATCGTATCCATTTGGTTTGGGTAATTTATCCTCTACTATACATTCTATAAAGTGTTTCAGTTCACTAAGGTACATGTCTCTATAGGGAAAGAGCCTTGTGGTATATTCACCCCTATGTTTTAAGTATACTTCAGCTTCCGATCTCCACTTAAAATAAGGAAACCTCATCTTAACTCGAACAGATCCCATGGTACCTTTAATTATGAGTCCCTCGTCCCAATCGTCTACTATACCTCCAGCCATCTGGAAATATCCCATTGCACCATTCTTAAACTCGATTATAGTAGTACTTACATAGCTTTTCTCATACTCCTTAAAGCATGAGATCAATGAGTTAGTATTACCACCTATCCATAGGAGGAGATCTGCATGATGAATACCATGTGTCAAAAGAAGATCTAGGTGTCTATCTCCAGTTACTTCATAACCCCTACATATAGGCTTTTTAGGTTTAATGAACTCATCTATAAATCCTTCAACATATTTCATGTGGACTTCTGTATCGTAATACCAAGAGTTTATCATGAATACTTCACCTAGAGCTCCTCTATTTAATTCCTCTTTAACCCACATTAGACTGGGGTCAAATCTCTTCATGAACCCTACCATTAATTTGACGTTGTTCTTCTCACAGGCTCTTATCATGTCTTCGCATTCCTCTATAGTTACTGCCATGGGTTTCTCTACAAATACATGAAGTCCTGCATTAGCAGCATCAATAGTCACTTTGGCATGAGCACTATGCCATGTTAAATTGAGGATAGCATCAAGTTCCTCCCTTTCAAACATCTTGATGTAGTCAGTATACCACTTGTCTATGTTGTATTTTCTCGCTACAGCTCTTACTACATCTTCATGAAGATCACATATGGCTACGAGCTCTACTTCCTTAATCCTCTTTAGTGAAGGTATGTGTACAAGTTGAGCTATACCTCCGGAGCCTACAATTCCTACCTTAACTCTTCTACTAGTCATATGCTCTCACATGGTTAAGGATATTGATTATTAAAAACCTAAATATCCTCTCGGATCCTAATCTCAGCAATAGGTCTATCCATACCCTCGTACATATAGGCAATAGCCATACCCCTTGTGTTGAAGGCTATACCAATATCTCCATTACGGTCTACTACTATCACTCCTGCGTTTCCGCTCCCATATCTCTTAGTAGCTATTGAAATACCAGCTTCAGCAGCTTTTTGAGGACTCACTCCCCATTCTATAAACTGACATACTCTGAAGCACAGAAGTGTTTTCATTATAACTTCTCCCATTCCCGTAGCAGAAGCTGCACTAGTTTTATCCGCGTATATACCAGCTCCTATTATAGGCGTATCTCCTACTCTTCCTCTTAGTTTGAGCCAATAACCACCAGTAGAGGTCGCTGTAGCTAAATTCCCAGCTCTATCTAGTGCGACTGCACCTACTGTTCCGTAGAGATCTGGACACACCTCCCGTATCTTATCTAACTTTTTCAATCGAAGTGAACCTTGCTTTCTTATCTTCTCCTTTATATCCGAGAGTCTAGAAAGCTTCTCTTCTGTCAAGAGCAGTGAAGGATCTATGTTTAGACCAAGACACTTAGCTAGCATCTCTGCACCTTCTCCTACTAGTAGAATGTGGTCTGTTAACTCCATTACCTTTCTAGCTAGTATTATGGGGTTCTTCACACATCTTACAGCCCCTACACATCCAACTCTTCCTGTACTTCCATCCATGACTCCAGCATCCATTTCAACTATCCCGTCGAGTGTTAGACAGGAACCTAGTCCTGCATTAAACTTTCCAGAGTTCTCCAGAACTACTACTGCTTCAACGACAGCATCCAGAGCACTTCCACCTCTTTCAATGATATTGAATCCCTTTGCAGTAGCTTCTGATAGGATCTCTAGATACTTCTCATCTCTTTTAGAGAATCCTCCGGCACCACCATGTACCACAATAACGTGCCTACTCATGCTCACACCTCTGCTTTCATGACTATGATAACTTCCACTTTGCAATGAGTTTACTGTACTTCTTAGCCGCTTCATATAGTGCTAGTATGTTTCTAATGGGCACTCTTGCCTGTATAGCGTGAGATGGCCCTAGTATTAGTCCTGTAGTCCCAATAGTTCTAAGTCTCTCCTTCACTTCGTTAACTACATCGTGAACAGTACCAAATGGTATTGTCTGTTGAATTGAGATAGTTCCATCAAAGCATAGTTTATCTCCATACTTTTCATGAATTACTGCAGGATCCATGCACTCTGGCTGAACTGGATTTAGTATATCTACTCCTATCTCTATTAGATCTGGTATTATCGGCTCTATCCATCCGTCACTGTGGAATAAGAAGTATACTCCATGCTTATGACATAGCTGAGCTATCTCTCTATATCTAGGTTTAAGATATTTACGCCACATTGCAGGTGAAATCATCATATTATGCTGCATTCCAACATCCTCACCTGTACATATAACGTCTACTCCTATCTCGCATAGTATCTTCGCTTGCTCCATCCTGATTTTGTGTAGTCTATCTAATATATATTCAACATATCTAGGTCTTGTGAATAACCATTTCATCATCTGGTTAAAGCCCGTTATCTTCCATGCTGTCTCCCACATACTACATAGACCTGAATAGAGACAGTAATCTTCGTACTTCTTCCTAGCTCTCTCAACCTCAGTTATACTACTTTCGTCAACTTCAGGCCATATGTACTCATCTAATTCCATATGTTGAAGTGGATGGTATATGTAGGAGAAGGTGTAGGTGTGGGGTCTATGGAAAATTAATCTATAACCAAAGATAGTTTGCTCTATCTGGTACCCCTCACCTTCTTCTATTATCCATCCTCTCTCACCGAACTTAGCACCCTTAACTTCATATCCTCCTCGAAGCCTTATCCCTGTACCCCTCACATCTATACCTAGATATCTATAGAGTTTCTCTGTATCCTCTATTCTCAAAGCCTTTTTCAGTTCTTGAAGTGGTTCAGGTCTTATCCTCAGTATTAGTGGAACTCTATCCGTTGGTTCATGTTTAATAGATCTTAGGCACCTTTCCCTTGAGTTCATACATCCTACCTGCATGCCATATTGAGTAGTTCACTTTATAAGTGTTGATGAGGAGTATATCTTAGGTGGTAGCATTATCAGTAAGACTGCAATAGTATTTAGTATACTTCTACTCTCATCACTTCTCTTAGTAGTCCAACTGAGTGTATGTGAGGAAACGTATGTGTATTATGGCTATATTCCATGGAATATCTACGACTATTGGAGAAAGGATACTCCCGAAGGTGGTTTCGAGTATGTCTTAGATGAAACTACCATAAGAGATTTTGGCCTATTAGTGGTCATTGGGAACTATGATAATACTAAAGTTAGAGTCTTTAAACTACCCGAGAATATACTCGTAGACAGCTTTACCGTAGACCACATGAAGTACAAAGTAGTCAAACTGCCTAATGCTACATTTTTTAAAGTAGTCACGGATAAACATGCTACAGTTATGCTCATGGGCGGTGCAGCTCTCGATACATGGCCCTCTAATAAAACGCATGAGAGATGGATTAATAGAGCTCCTATCTCTATGTTCCTAATGAGTGTAGAGGGAGGATATGTAGGTAAGACCTTCATATTCCTCGCCACATTACACACAGTCCCCTCAGATTGGCCTCCAGGAGGTTGTCTAAGGGTTTACGCATTAGAGGACTCAGAAGTATCTCTATATGACGAAAGAGGAAAGCTGATAAAGAGATTTAAGCTTAAGGCTAATGAGGTTAAAGGACTGATTATCAAGGGTTATAGAATATATAAGCTCAGTTCCACGGGTTATATAATGGCCGCCCTCTTCTTCGATTGGTATCCAAACCTGAAAGTATTTCCATCGGCTAATGGAAGGGTTGCAGGTACAAGGTTCTACATACCGACTACTCCTCCAGGTCACTATTACCCTAACGCTACATACGTGTTCACTAGTACTGAAGATACCAAGGTAATAGTCTATGATCTTAGACTTAAAGTGAAGGTTAAAGAATTTTTAGTCAAGAAGGGGACTATCAATCCCATAATGCTTTCAAGCGATAAGGGTGATCTAGTCATAGAGTCCTCTAAAGATCTCATAGTAGTACACAGTGATTGGACTCTAGGTCTTGGAATAGCTTACATAGGTTTAAGGAGAGGAGAGACTGCAACTATATTTATTCCATCTGGAGAGACCTATCTCTTCTCCCCTAGAAAGGCTACTATAACTATAGATGGAATTCCCTACACAGTAATGCCAGATAGCTATCTCCCCCTTCCCAGAGGATTTCATAGGATTAGTACTAATGAATCCGTAGTCATTCAGATAATTCAATATCAGTATCCTCCATATAGATCACCACATCCTAGATATGATCCACTTCTCGGTATACCAGGAACTCAGGGTTTCGGAGCCTTTGCCGCTGTAATACCGTCAATAAAGGATGTTGAGGTAGTCTATAAAATTGAGCTTAAACCGTTAGGAATGGCCGAAGCCATATCCTCTCAAGTTATGTATGCTATAGCACTATTGATAATAGTAGTCCTAGCTACAATACTATGGAAACTCAAAACCAGATTTTTGAAGAAAGCATAACTCTCAAGATATGACTGTCATTTCTAGGAAATTCCTAGACCTCATCTTCTAATATTACAACATAGGGTTTTTTAGTATTTGTATATTCCTCTCAAAGGGGATGTAGTGTGAGCGAGGCACTGTGGGTAGAGAAATACCGTCCTAAAGTTTTAGAGGAGATGGTAAATCAAGAGGAAATAGTGAGTAGGCTTAAGCAGTTTGTCAAAGCTAAGGCCGTACCACATTTACTCTTTGCGGGACCGCCAGGTACTGGTAAGACTACAGCTGCCTTAGCTTTAGCGAGAGAGCTATATGGAGAACGTTGGCGTGAGAATGTATTAGAACTGAATGCCTCAGATGAACGTGGTATTCAAACTATCAGACTGAGGGTTAAAGACTATGCAAGGACTATGGCTCTAGGAGATGTCCCGTATAAGCTGATAATACTCGACGAAGCTGATAATATGACGAGTGATGCACAACAGGCTCTTAGAAGGATCATGGAGTTGTATTCCAGAACTGCTAGATTCTGTCTTATAGCTAACTATGTATCTAAAATAATAGAGCCCATACAGTCTAGATGTGCTATATTTAGATTTCAACCTCTAGAAAAAGATGATATAATAGAGAGACTAAAGTTTATAGCCGAAAAAGAGGGAGTTAGTGTAACCGAAGATGGACTGGAGGCTATCTGGGAGGTAAGTAGAGGTGATCTCAGAAAGGCCATAAATACTTTACAAGCTGCATCAGCACTTGGTACTGTAGATTCTAGAGCTGTATATAGGGTGGTAGGTAGGGTTACTCCGGAGGAGATTAGAGAGATGCTACTACTAGCTCTGAGGGGTGAATTTATAAAGGCTAGGGAATGCTTAAGAGATCTTCTTATCTCCTATGGTCTCTCTGGTGTGGATATTATCAGGATGATACATTCTGAAATTATGAACCCCAGAACTAAGTTAGAAATTCCAGATGAGGCTAGAGTTGAACTAGCTGATATAGCTGGAGAAATCAACTTTAGAATGGTTGAAGGTGCTGATGAGGAGATACAACTGAGTGCCTTTCTAGCTAAGATAGCTCTACTCGGGAGGAAGTATAGAATAGGGTGATCGCTTGTCTATTCCTTGGGTAGAGAAATATAGGCCAAAGACTCTAAAAGACCTCATAGATCAGGAGGAAGCGAAGAAGAAGCTTATCTCATGGCTCGAATCATGGTCTAGGGGGAAGCCTACTAAGAAAGCTGTACTATTATATGGACCCCCCGGATCAGGTAAGACTGCTATTGTACATGCAGCCGCTAATGACTTCGATTTAGAGGTTATAGAGGTCAATGCTAGTGATTTTAGAACTGCAACGGCACTCGAAAGGACTATAGCTAGGACTATCAGAGAGAGGTCCCTTTTCGGAAAGAGGGGGAGACTAGCACTATTGGATGAAGTCGATGGTCTTTCACTACACCAAGACGTAGGTGCTATAGATGCTATAATTAGAATAGTAGAGAATAGTAGAATTCCTATTATAATGACTGCTAACAATCCATGGGATCCTAGATTTAGAGATCTTAGAAACATCTCCCTATTAATAGAGATGAAGAAGTTAAATCAAAGAGATGTCATAACAGTACTTAAGAGAATATGTCTAAAAGAGAGAATTAAAGTTGACACTAATGTATTGAGGATAATAGCTAGAAGAAGCAGGGGGGATTTAAGGGCTGCTATTAATGATCTACAAGCTATAGGTGAAGGAAGAAGAAGTATCAGAGTAGAGGATCTAGATGTGCTTATACCTAGAGCAGCGCAGATCAATATGTTCGAGATCGTGAGGACTGTCTTAACAGCTAAGACTCCAGAGCAGGCTAAATCAGTATTAGCACTACCCTCATTAGATTATCAGATGCTTTTCCACTGGATAAATGAAAACTTACCATACCAGTACTCAGAGAGTATAGAGGCCTTAGCTGCAGCCTATGATGCTCTCTCCAAGGCAGATATGTATTTTGGAAGAATAAATAGGACACAAAATTGGTCATTGCTACCGTATGCTCTAGAACTCATGACTGCTGGAGTCGCCGTAGTACCCGGTAAACCCAGGTTTAGGTTTGTGAAGTATTCCTTTCCACAGAAGTTGAAAATGCTCTCTAGAATGAGAGAACTTAGAATGGTAAGGGATTCTATTCTATCCATCATAGCTAGAAAGTGTCATGTGTCTAGAGCTGTTGCCAACACAGAGATATTACCATACATTAAAATAATATACAAGGAGAACCCAGAGTACGGTAGGAAGATACTGAAGTGGCTCGGAATAGATGAGAAAAGGTTTAAGTCTCTGAGCTAGTAATCTTCTCCAACTTTGTGATGACCTGTCTTATCAATGTAGCTAGTTCTCTATCTCTTATTCTAAAGATTCTTACTCTTCCGTAACTTACTTCATCTACTAGTCCTATCTCCTTAAGTTTTGCTAGATGGGAGCAGACTGTGGGATAGCTTAGCCCAGTACTCTTAACTAACTTTGAGATATTCACCTCGCCCTCAAATGCTAGTACCTTTATTATTCTAGCCCTACCTCTAGAAGACATTACGTCTTCTAGATCCACTCTTTCTCAACCCCTTTAAATGTTCCCATAGCATCTTCTCTAGGGTATCTAGTGGAATAGCGGGTATCTCTATTAGAGTAGACTTACCCCTTATGCCCTTTCCTGATTTCTCAGCTTCTATAATACCCATGTTTTTCAGGCTTTGAACATACTCCCATATTTTAGTATGTCCTCTTGGACTTTCCCCTAACTGTTCACATATGACTTCATACATTTTTTCAGCATCTCCTAGTTTAATTCTCCTAAAGCCAGTCATCTTGAGCATTTTAGCTATTGCCATGAGTAGTATGGCTTCATGTAGTCTTAGTGCACTTATATCGGCACTAGTGGCTATTAGACTATCACTATATGCCTTTCTAACATGCTCTATACCTATTTCACTAGCTCCTTCCGCTTCAGCGTACTTACCAGCTCTCCATAGAGTTTCTAGTGCTAATCTTGCATCACCCTTTCCTCCTCGTTCATATCCTACGAGATCTCCTATGTGCTCTATGATACCCTCACCTATAGCCTCGGGATATAGAGCTTCTTCCTCAGTCACTCTAGCCCATAGAATATCGCATATTTGTGATGATGTATAGGGGTCGAACCTTATTATATTATGCTGAAGAGTACTCCTTACACTATCATCAAGTAAGTACATTGCTGAGAGATCCCTCATTATAAATATGAAGTTCACTCTCTTGTGCTCATGAATAGCCTCATCTGAGATCCTAGATAGGTTATAGAGTGCATCTCCATCAGTGGCTCTTATAAGATAATCCGCCTCGTCCAGAGTTAGTAGAAGATACTCATCTCTCTCTTCTAGCATATTACTCACTATACCGACTAATTCTTGAGATGAAAAGCCTCTAGGTGGTACCGGTAACTTGAGATCTCTAGCAGTTTTCCTCATTAGGAGGAAGAGTGATCTATTCTTATGACAGTTTACATGAACATAGTTGATCTTAATACCCTTCCTATCACCTATCTTTTTTATCTCCCTTCCGAAGTATTTGGCAACTGCTGTTTTTCCGGTACCAACTCTACCCGTGAGTATGATCTTCTGGGATGTAGATCCAGGCTCGTTTATGAGGGGAGTAAACATGAGAGCTAACATTTTCAACTGTTGTTCTCTATGGGGTAGGTATGTGGGGACATAATCTACCTGAAGTCTCTCTTCATGCTTAAATATTTTAGACCTCCTATAGAGTATGTCCTCTAGCCCCATACTCACCCTCACTATTAAGTTTCAGCCACCC
>QMRW01000016.1 GCA_003650785.1 Thermoprotei archaeon
GTATCTGGAGCCCTTTTCTCTCTGAAGTACTCCTTTGTGATTTTGTATGGAATTTCAAGAGGTCTTTTCGCCTTCCTTTCCTGATGGTATAGCTAATGCTAAGGTTAGTACTAAGAATAGGGATACTACACATAGACCGCTTATTTTTAATAACGCCTCTTTTTCATATTATCATCTTTTGTAGTTTCTAAATGGAATACTTAAACTTCTAATCACTTTAAAAATGTGATTTCACCTCATTACCTGATGATTAATTAGAACATTTGATACTATTCTTAGAATGAGCTATTTATTACTGAGAGACCACTAGTATCACGATATCCTATGGGAATTATAGTGTTCAAGCATAGTAAACTATATGAAAGCCTACTATAACATGGTACTTAAAGTATAGAACACTAAGGAAGACCATAATGAAGGTAAGTACAACCATCATTAAGAGAGAATTACCTTAAGGATTAAGGGGCTCAGCCTACATAGGTTTTGGTAAGCCCATGTAGGTCTTGGAGGTCATTAATCTCAACCTCCCTCGAGTTCATTCATCCCATTTCGTACTAGACCCTATCTATATTCCTCATAGGAGATCATTCAATTAACATTCTGTAGGAGGTACCCGGACTTTGGGGAGGTATTTATCTTAAAGCATGTGCTTACGTGCCTCTTTTGGAACACTACTAACCTAATTCCACACGTGAGGTCTCCACTACTAGGTACTGTATCTATCCACTGAGTACCTAACGGTTCCGTTAAGAGATAACATAATACCTATTGCAAGCCTTTATATCAGCATCTAGTATACTTTAATCATGCTGAGTACAGTCTTGAAGATATCGGGTAGAGAGTTAGTCTCGATATTCCCCTGGAAGGTAGGGATAGTAGCCTTCATGGCCTTCCCTGAACTGATCAAGGAAGAGGGTTTCTACGAAGCGACTAATAAGATAGTAGAAGATGAATTCTTCGACATAATAGAGGCACAGAACTATCCAGAGGACGAATGGAAAAGAGTTAAAGAACTACTGGAGAGTAGAGATGTAGAGTTCAGATTAGCACTTCAACTACCCATACTTAAAAATAAATTAGATCTAAACTCATTAGATGAAACTATCAGGAGAAGTGTAGTTAAGAAACTAATTAGTGAGTTAGAAATAGCGTACTCCAGAGGGATAGTAAATGCGGCTATATGTTCAGGACCCATACCCCCACCAGATAGAGTAGAAGATAGTCTAAGAGCGTTAAAACAGACACTTGTAGAGCTGATTGACTACTGTAAAAGTGCGAGCATAGATCTAGTAATAGAGACTTTCGACCAGAAATACGATAAAAAACTTCTACTAGGTGGAATAGACACTGCTGCCAGACTTATAAGAGAGGTTAGAAAGGAGACTGGTTATGATATGGGTATACTATGGGATCTAAGCCATGCACCATTACTAGATGAAAAACCAGAGGTACTCAAGGAATATAGCGATGTTATAAAACATATACACATAGGATGTGCTAAAATGACTCCCGAGGGGTTAAAGGATACACACCCAGTGTTCTATACTAGAGGCGCTATAAATGATGTAGATGATGTTGCTAGACTATTCATAGTACTCCACGAGATGGGATATAGAGGAGCAGTGACCATAGAAGTGAAGCCTGAAGAGCATCAGACAAGCCTAGAGATAATCAATACAGCCAAAGGAGTCGTACTACAGGCATTTACTAAAGCCTTAAAAAAGATAATAGGATTTGAATACAGGTGAACTACATGAAACCCAAGGTATATGTCACGAGAAAACTTCCCTCTAAAAGGGCAATGGATCTACTATTCAAATACCTAGATGTGGACTTAAGAGAGGAGGAAGTTCCTCCTTCTAAAGAGGAGATGATAGCACATCTAGAGGATAAGGATGCCTTACTCTGTCTCCTCACTGATAGAGTAGACGCAGAGACCATAAGATCAGCACCTAAATTAAAAGTCATAAGCACCTACAGTGTAGGCTTTGATCACATAGATGTAGAAGAGGCTACGGCTAGAGGTATCTACGTCACTAATACTCCCGGAGTATTGACAGAGGCTGTAGCCGATCTGACATGGGCCCTAATACTCGCGATCACTAGAAGGATAGTTGAAGCTGATAGATGTGTTAGAACTCCTGGTTGTTGGAGAATAGGGTGGGCACCAGACTTTATGTTAGGAATGGAACTCAATGGTAAGACTCTAGGTGTAATAGGTCTAGGGAGAATAGGTACAGCTGTAGCCAGAAGGGCTAAGGGCTTCGGTATGAGTATAATATACTATGATGTGATCAGAAGAGAGGACTTAGAAAAGGAGCTGGGAGTCAAGTATGTACCATTAAAAGAATTACTAAAGGAGGCCGACGTAGTAAGTATCCATGTACCTCTCACTAAAGAGACCTACCACATGATAAAAGAGGAGGAGTTAAGACTAATGAAGTCCACAGCCTACCTAGTGAATACAGCAAGAGGAGCAGTCATAGACACTAATGCACTGGTAAAGGCACTTAAGGAAGGTTGGATAAGAGGAGCAGCCCTAGATGTATTCGAACAAGAGCCCCTACCAGCAGATCACCCCCTCACTAAGCTAAAAAATGTAGTACTAGTTCCACACATAGGTAGTGCTACCTACGAGACTAGAGCTAAGATGGCCGATATGGCTGTAGATAATTTACTATCGGTACTGGCTGGAAAGAGACCACCCAATTTAGTGAATCCAGAAGTGCTTAAGATAAGGCCTCTAGAAAAAGTAAAAATGATAGAGTTAAAAGAGTAGCTATCCCCCCACCGTGACAACACTACCTCCAGAGCTACTTGACTCAAGGATAGCGCATAGAACCTTAACCACTGCTAAACCGTCCTCAGGAGAAATGATAGGCTGTTTTTCTCCAATAATACAGTCTACTACATGGTGGATAGACTCTTTTACAAATCCTACGAATCTATTGTTAATCTCAGCAGCTACTAGATAGCTGGGATAGATATGGAATTTAGAGGTGCTGATACTAACTCCTTGGTATGTAGTACTCACGAAGGCCACTCCTTCAGTTCCTATGAACTCTCCAGAGAACTCTACCATAGAAGGGAGAGTATTCGGTAGTATCCAACAGGATTCAAGTACTGCAGTAGCCCCTTCATAGAATTCAAGTAGAGCTATCACTATGTCCGAGGTATTAACCCCCATGTTGTTTAGAACCTTACTCTGTGAGAGTGCCCTTACTTTACTTATTTCATCACCGAATATCCATCTTACTAGGTCTACTGTATGACTCATTAGGAAGAAAGCTACATTAGTCCTAGAAGACCACTTGATCATTTCTATTGGGACATAAATGGTGTCACTTAGTCTAATATAGGCATGAACAGGATCTCCCATCTCCCCATTTTCAAATTGTCTTTTTACCTCTACAAAGGGTGGATTCCACCTATTAGCGAAATTTGTATAGAGTAGTAGCCCCATACGCTTAGCGGTCTTCACCATATCCTCTGCATCCTTAACATTAGTCGCTAGAGGTTTCTCCACGATTACATTAACACCATGCTCAAGAGCACTGATCACAGGGTCTTTATGAAGGAAGTCGGGAGTTACTACGGAGACCAGGTCTAGTTCTTCCCTATCTAACATTTCTTCGTAGCTCTCGTATACTCCCTTTACTGTATATTTTTCGGCTACTTCCTTTGCTCTTTTCACCCTTATATCGGCTATAGCTACTAAATCAACACTAGGATGATCCTTGTATGCCTTAACATGAACCTCGCCCTGTATTCCAACTCCAATAACCCCAACTCTCAATCTCTTACCTACTGTCATGTCTATAGTGAGGGAAGATAAAGGATAAGTCTTTCTTACCAGTCTAGGTATAATGTCGTTAGTATCGTTAATCTCTTAGACTTAAGAAAAATTATGTAATTGTCTTCTATAATAGTTTCGTTTCATAGATATTAATACATCAAAATTACGAGAAAAATAAAGCTCTTCGATGTGGACGGCTTAATGAGGATTGAAAAGACGAATCTTAGATGTGTACTCCTATGTCGCTGAGGCTAGTCAGAATGGATATGACCGACTAACACAGGAGACATAGGAGTGAAATTAGAGTAATAAGAGAATATGTAAGTTTATCAACACCTATGTAAGCAAGAACCCTAGATGAAATAATACGAGAAGAATGGCTCTTATTATCATTACAGATAGTAGTTGTCTTCCGTAAAATCGAAAAGATTTCAGGTTTAACCTCTGATCTTCGTATACACTATGAGAATCATCATAATATAGGAAATATCCATAATTTCATATGTAGCAGGCATGAGTAAGAACAATTAGACTTAGGATCTACTTGGAGTGCATATTCGATCTTAACTTCAGTGCTTATCAGGAGTAGGATTATAAGACCAGCTACAATACCATTAGCTAGAGATGAGATAATGTTGAAGGCTGTACTCTTCGATTTACACGGCACGTTAGGGTATGTAGATAATCCTGTAGCTCCTACAGAGGTAGTTAAGATTCTGGAAGCTAAAGGTTATGAGGTCTCGCCGCAAGCTTGGGAGGCGGCAATACGCTTTGTAGGTATTATTGACTTTCCCAAGTTCAAGTTTGATAACGAAATTTCATTTTTGAGACATGTATGCTATAGACTAGGTATAGAGATTGACACGAATACCTTAAATAAGCTTGTGAAATTATTTCAAACACGAGAGCATTACAAAGTATACCCGGATGCTACAGAGGTCGTGAGAATTGCTAAAGAGGAATTGGACTTAAAAGTCGCTATAGTCACTACCATTCCGAAGTTCAAGTTTATGCAGGTCATAGAGACCCTATCACGATATCTAGACCTTATAATGACGGGCTCAGAGGCTGGATGTGACAAGTCTAATCCTAAAATGTACCTAAGCATACTAGAAGCGCTAAAGTTAACCCCAGAGAAAGCTATCGTTATAGGAGATGAAGAATATGTCGATATAATCTTACCCAAGAAGATTGGAATGAAAGCGATTCAGATTATCAGAGACGGTACAGAAAAATGTGAATTAGCAGATGCTCATGTGAACAATCTAATTGAGGCTATGAGAATTATTAAAAAATGGATAAGAAGGTCACGTAAATAAAGCTATACGAAAGAGAGTAATTGTAAGTTAAATAGAATGCGAATTCAAGATGAGGCTTCTAAGTATTAGTCTCCTATGAGTTTTTTCATAAATCCTATGACTTTCTTACAGTCTTCTAGTGCATCATTTTCATTAAACTCTTCGAAAGGAACTCTTAATTTTCCTTTTAATTGAAATCCACGTAGTGTGCCCTGGCTCTCCTAGCAAGCCACTTGGTTAGTATGTTAACTATTTCGCTATTTTCAAGTCTAAATTGAGATATGAAAGTCGCGATCTTTACAGGGTGATATCTTGGAACTTTTATCCTTCTATACGCTAGAGCCGCCATGGCGCAGTTTTCCATAGCATCATATGCTTCTTTGACAACTTTTGACCAGAGAGGCTTTCCTGTTCTTTTTGCTCTTTCAAATATTACTTCATGCGCAGTCTAAAATCAGTTATGCTTCTTTTAAATAGCTCTTGAGAAAGGAAAGATATGTCCAAGCTAAAACTCATCAAAAATCTTATCAATTACTTTTCAGGAGCTAAAGGATTCGCTAGGAGTATTGTTACCTTATACAAGGAATACGTATTGAAGGTGTCTGATAACTTCGTCTATTCCGTAGAGGGAGAAATACTAACTTATTAAAGTCGAGAACGTATTTTCCTAGTCTTGAGAGAGGAGGGACATAAGCTCAATGTGACCATAACTGATTGTTCTTAACCTAGTGACAAAAAGAGAAGACTCAGTACATATTAAGTCTATCAGGAAATCTCATCAAAGGGATTTTCCATACTCCATTGAAGGAGGTCCTTGGCATGAGCATATTATCGGTACCGGTGGAGCAGCGGCTTCCGGAGATTTTTGACGTTAGAGTATGAAAAATCGATGAATCAAGGGAGATAGATCGGAATTTACATCTGTCTCAGGAGCTCAAGCCTATGGAAGAAATAGCATACGAGTTTAGGTAGTATCATCATTAACAGCTTATTGGATGTTTAACTAGTACCTATAATTTGCCGATAAAAATTGATGCGGGGGGTGGGATTCGAACCCACGGAGGCCTACGCCACCGGATCTTGATTCCGGGGATACCCTGTAAGGATCCTGTCCGGCCCCTTTGTCCTGGCTCGGGCACCCCCGCTCCAGGATATTTATACTCGATGGTTTTAAAGACTTTTCCGTATAGTATTACGATGAAATCTGCTAGATTGAAGGATCTAGGAGAAAGGAAGGTAATAGAGCACTTGCTCACTCTAGCATACAGAGATCCCTCAGAAATTATGGGATATGATGACATAAGCCTTGTACGACTTAAAGAGGACTTGTACCTAGCACTTAAAGTAGATTCCATGAGTTTCTCAGCTGATATACCACATACCATGGACTACCACAGTGTAGGCTGGAAACTCGTGACTATGGTAATCAGCGACTTTGCAGCTAAAGGTGTAGCACCTCTTGGAATGTTAATATCTCTAATAGCACCAGCTGATAGCTTACTTGGGGAAATAGAAGACATATACAGAGGTGTTAGAGAAGCTTGTGAATACTATAAGGTGTACTTGTGGGGTGGTGATCTAGGTGAAGGATTGGAATTAGTACTGAACTGTTTTGTAGTAGGGACTACTAAAAACCACAGAATTCCAACTAGAAGTGGAGCAAGAGTGGGAGACCTAGTCTTCACCACTGGATATTTTGGTCTCACTACGTTAGCATATCTCATACTATTAGAAGGGGTTAAAGTAAGGGATTCTAAAACCAGAAACTTAGCAATTAAAGCACTATTTAGACCAATAGCAAGATTGAGAGAGGGATTAACATTAGTCCAGAGAGGACTAGTCAATGCTAGTATAGACTCAAGCGATGGGCTTTCAGAATCACTTCATGAAATAGCTAGTAGGAGCAAGGTCAAGATAGTCATAGAAAAACCCCCTATACATCCTAGAGCGAGAAGAGTATTGGCAGATCTAAATCTAGACCCAGTGTACGAAACGCTGTATCGTGGAGGAGAGGAGTATGAAATAGTATTCACAGTACCAGAGGAGAAGGTACCGCTTTTGAGGAAACTGGAATCAGAGCTTAAATCAAAATTTCTTTATATAGGTAGGGTAGAGAAGGGGAGCGGTGTAGTCCTTCTGAGAGAAGGTAGGGAGGAGAGAGTGGAGAGGAAAGGATGGGAACACTTCAAATGATAGCGAATGGTTTATCTTTAACATTTCATACCACTTCATGATCTATCATGCCAGAGTTCAAAGTAGTAGTATCGGATCCCAAAACGGGAAAAGCTCAACAGGTGGAGGTAAAGGGATCTAGAGCTGAAGCACTAATAGGACTAAAGATCGGAGACGTATTCGATGGAAGTGTGATAGGACTCCCCGGTAAAAAACTAATGGTAACTGGAGGCTCAGGACGTTCAGGAGAACCTATGAGACCAGATCTACCGGGAGGAGCCAAGAGGAGACTACTACTCTCAAGACCACCAGGATATCATCCTCCTAAAAGAGGAATGAGAAAAAGGAAACTAGTAAGAGGCAACACTATAACAGAGGACATAGTTCAGATAAATGTCAAAATAATTGAGGAGAGGTGAACTAGTATTGGATCAGATAAGACTACAGCCTCTCATAAATATAGGAACCGCCGGGCATGTAGACCATGGTAAGACTACATTAGTCGAAGCCCTTACGGGAATATGGGCTGCGAGGCATTCAGAAGAACTTAAGAGAGGTATCACTATAAGATTGGGATATGCTGATACCTCGATATATGAATGTCCAGAATGCAATCCCCCTCAGAAGTACTCTACAGAAGTTATGCTGAATAAAGGGAGATGTCCCTTTTGCAATAGTGAGGTTAAATTTGTCAGAAAGGTATCCTTTGTGGATGTACCAGGACACGAGATGCTTATGGCCACTATGCTAGCTGGAGCCACACTTATGGATGGGGTGATATTCGTTATCGATGCTTCACAACCATGTCCTCAACCTCAGACACGAGAGCACTTTATGGCTTTGAGTATAATAGGAGTTCGCAATATCATAATAGTGCAGAATAAGATAGACATAGTCTCAAAGGAGAAAGTGCTGGAGAACTATAGGCAAATAAGGGAATTCCTAAAGGGGACCTGGGCTGAAGGATCTCCTATTATACCCGTATCAGCTCTCCATAAGGTTAACATTGAGGTAGTAGTAGATGCTATAGAGAGGTTTATGCCGAACCCTAAGAGAGATCCTACAAAACCCCCTAGAATGCTTATAGCTAGATCCTTTGATGTAAATAAGCCAGGAACACCACCAGAGAAATTGAAAGGTGGCGTGGTGGGAGGATCTATAGTTCAAGGAGTATTTGAAGTAGGAGATGAGATAGAGATAGAGCCAGGAGTAAGAATAGTAAGGCGTAGAGGAAGAAGACAGGAAGTGGAATATCAACCACTGTTTACAGAGATAGTGAGTCTTAGGTCTGGAGATGTACCACTCGAAAAAGCATATCCAGGAGGTCTTATAGGCATGGGCACTACACTGGATCCCAGTATAACTAAAAGTGATGCATTGAGAGGTGCTGTAGTAGGAAAGCCCGGTACATTACCACCGGTGTGGAATGAATTGGAACTTGAGGTACATCTACTCGAAAGAGTAGTAGGTACTGCGGAAATGCTCAAAACAGAACCACTAAAACTGAATGAGAAGTTAGCTGTGAATGTCGGCACAGCAACCTCCCTAGGCATAGTAGTGGGAAAAGCTGGCGATACTATAGATCTACGACTAGTCATACCCGTCTGTACAGAGAAGGGTAGTAGAATAGCTATTAGCAGACAGATAGCAGGACGCTGGAGATTAATAGGGTACGGTGTAGTTAAGTGAATAAGCCTTAAGTATAACAGGTGAGGAAACCACAGTAGAAGGAAAGGGTAGGTATATGAAGGAAGTAAAACCTCCAAAACCTATAATCAAGACTCCAATCCTGAAAAAGCATGGAGGAGTACCACCAAGGCCTACTAGAGCAGGAAGGGGCTTTTCAGTAGGAGAGATCAAAGCTGTAGGTCTCGATGTAACTACAGCGAGAAAGTTAGGTCTATATGTAGATACTAGAAGAAAGAGTGTTCATGAGGATAATATAAAGGCATTGAGTGAGTGGTTAGAGAAAGTTAGGAAAGGAGAAGTAAGACCATCAACACCCACACTACCCAAGGTGGAAAGAGTAAAGGGTAGTAGAGGAAGGGTATTCAGGGGGCTTACTAAGAGTGGTAGAAAGGCTAGAGGCTTACTAAGTGTAGGTTTAAGAGAAACCCATAAGTATAAGTGGAAGAAGAAGAGGAAAGAACGAAAGCTTAAGAAGAGACACGAGGCTATTAGACATAAAGGTGGACACTAATAGTTGTTCTAGTAGTCTAACTCTCGATCTCCCCCTCTTCGAGAGCGATTATCCCTCTTCTTTCAAGTTCTTCAAGTTGCTTAAGTACATGTCTTTCCACGATCTTGGAACCACATTTAAAACAATAGTACTTTCCCTCAATCAAGGCTATAACGTCCTTACTTCCACAAATGCTACACTTTAGCTCTTCACTCATAGTGAATACCATGATCATTATGGATAGTGGCATTTATTGTTAGCTATTTTTATTAACTATACTTTTAAATTTACCTGAACAATAGTTCTACGCTAATCTGAGAGCATAATCTAGACCCTTGTGAAGATCCTAGAGGTACAGCCTAGATGGGAGGCTTGTGCCATTACCCTCGACAACTACCCATGGATCTGTAGGGATATTTAAATTCCTATGGACGAGACGGAGGTTCTCACTGCAGATGCAAAAAGTTACGATTTTAAATAAGATGAAGCAGTTAGGGACAACCGAATTTTGATAAAGCAGCGGAAAAGCTAGTATCACTATTAGATATTAGGATAGTGAATCTATAAGACTACTTAGTAATGGATCTCGAACAACTTAAGAGCATGATAGAAGTTCTATACTCTCAACCACGAGTAAAATCCCAATAGAACTCATACTAGTAAAATCCTTAAGGAACTAGAGAATTTTTTAGAGAAGGTGGTACATAGTGCTAATGAACGGTTATAAGCTGGATAGTAAGACATTAGATAATGTACTAACTAGGTTGAGAAGATTAGGTTTTTCCACAAGATTTGAGGTGTTAAAGGTACAAGCTACAGTCTACTTCTTGCTAAGATCCAGAATAGCTCTAGAGAAGCTATTTAAGTAAAGTGAAGGATGTAGTAGAGATGAAGTATAGAGCCATAGTCTTCGATGTGGATGGAGTTCTAGTAGAAGTTGATAGTATTTGGAGATATATACATAGGAGACTAGGAACCCTAGATAAGGCCATAAAGTATGCTGAAATGTTCCATAGAGGACAAATAAGATATGAAGAGTGGGCGTACCTGGACGCTAGACTATGGAGGGGGATTAAGAAGAGTACTTTCAAGAGTATAGTATCACAGATCCCATTTAAAAGAGGAGCCAGAGAGCTAGTGGAACAACTTAAAAGTCTAGGACTTAAGATCATAGCTATTAGTGCTGGACTAGACATATTAACAAAAAGAGTCGTAGAAGAACTTGGCATAGACAGCGCAGTATCCAATGAAATGATATTTGAGGACGATGTATTTACGGGAGTTGTTAAGGTACATGTGACCTATAATAATAAAGGAGAGGTTATGAGAGAAGTACTATCATCT
This sequence comes from Thermoprotei archaeon, assembly GCA_003650785.1. GTDB lineage: Archaea > Thermoproteota > Thermoprotei > Thermofilales > B20-G17 > B20-G17. The sequence continues at coordinate 10,790 of QMRW01000016.1, forward strand.
CTGGGGGTGGATACAAGAGAGAGTATAGCTGTAGGTGATAGCGAGGTCGATATCCCTATGTTCTCCGTTGCTGGACTTGCTATAGCATTTAACCCCAAGAGTCCCGAGGTTATATATCAGGCTGATATCACCGTAATAGGCGAACTCTATACACTTCAGAAGGTGGTTCAAAAGGTACTTTAAGGACATACCTTTATTCGTCTGGTGTACCATTTGGATGAAAAACTAGAAGTAGTAATAAGGAGGATGGGAGAGGTAGACCTCCTAGAAGAAGGTGGATATACACTGGAAACAGGTGATGAAGATATAGATGAATTCCTATCACTAGAGATAGGAGTACCTATACTGATATTTGGTACAGCATTTGTAGGTAAGACTACACTATGCACTACTATAGCGATCTCAGCTGTTTCCAAAGGACAAAAGGTATTGTATATAGATAGTGAAAGAGGTCTTAATCCTAGGAGATTGAGAATCATTTCAAAAACGAGAAAGCTTAGGTGGAATCTACTAACAAAGAGATTAAAGGTTATGAGAATTTATAATGTAGATTCAATAGTGAGACTAGTAGAAGAGGCCTATGAAAATCAGTTTGATCTCATAATAATAGATAGTATAAGTAGGCCTTTCTTAAGGGAGTTATATGCGAAATCCATAGAGGAGTTAGAAGGAAAATATGAACTACTAACTCATAATATATATTCGAGATTAGCGTATATATCTGATAAATTAATGGAAGAAGATAGAAGCCTAATACTTGTTAGTGAAAGTAAATACGGAAAGAGGAAAGGTGACAAGTTTTACATCCCTCCAATACCGTTTCCAAGCATATCAGTTATAGCAAAGATAGGTATAGGCATGTTTATTAAGAAGGGCAGGAGGTTTATGTTCATAGAAAGACACTGCTCTAGACCAGCTGTCTACGAGAGTAATGAGTTTCTGGAGTTTAAGATAGCAGAACATGGATTGGAATATGTAAGTAGAGTCTGTATTGATCGAGATAAAATATGCTACTATCTACCCATAAGCTGATCTCAGAGAGCATCCGGGATATCATCAAAATCTAATGGATGAGTCCTCATCATCGAGCTACAGTATTATTTATCATAATCTCTATTAATAGGTAGCGCTGTAACTAATTGTGACCAATAAGATCTTCATAACGGGTAGGCCGGGTATAGGAAAAACTACATGTCTGATCAAAATAGCAGATATACTTAGAAATGAAGGAATAGACCTCGCGGGCTTTATAACCACAGAGGTGAGAGAAAGAGGAAGGAGGATAGGATTTAAGCTAATCGATATAGATAGAAGCACTAGCTCATGGCTTGCAAAGGTAGGTGTTAAGAGTAAATATAGAATAGGTAAGTATGCAGTCCTAGTAGAGGAATTTGAGGAGTTTCTCTCTGATACGGTGATTCCTAAAGTAGAAAACGCCAAAGTGATTATGGTGGATGAGATAGGGCCTATGGAGATGCTCTCAAAGAAGTTTAGAGACTTCATAACCTATATAATACCATCTCCTAAACCCCTAGTAGCTACTCTACACATAAGGGCTCGAAGGAACTTTCTCATAGATAGGCTCATGAGGAGCATAAAGTACGAGTTATACACACTAACATACGAGAACAGAGACCGTATTCCTCTGATAGTATCTGCAAGATTGAAGGAATCTATATAGTGGTAAAGGTATTTAATAGCTCTCTTACTTGCATAGGGTCGCCTATAACTCTAGGTTCCCCATATTTATACTTGAGTTTATCGAAGATTCTTCTTCTAAGAGCTCTATTATCTAGTATCAGTAAAAGTACTCTATCTCTTGGAGATCTTAGACCTCTACCAACAGCTTGGTATATCTTCATAAGAGCCGGTTCCTCGAATGTAAACTCCCATGCTCTATCACGATCCCCTATTCTCATGCTTAATATGTCTCTCTGTCTTAATGTCAACACATCGGGTTCTGGATATGGAATACCAGCTACTATGACGTATTTTATAATGTTAACTCCTCTTACCTTAATTTCTATACCCTCTACTAGCTTACCACCAGCTACGGCTAATATCAACAACCTCCTCTTAGAGTCTAGGTATTCTTTAATAATTTCCTTCAGTCGAGTTAAGCTAGTATCCTGTCTCTCTACAAGAATATCAGTAATCTTCATATCCATTAGCATCGATCTTATATTCTTAGCAAACTCATAAGATGGCGTCATAACTAGTAGAATATCATTTATATTTCTATAGAAGGAAGCTATGTACTCAGCCATTCTCCTGTAGATCACACTACTACGCTCAGTGTACTTACTAGTTACATCACTAGCGATACCTACAAGGACTTTACCAAACTCCTCCTTTACCTCGACTACAGCTAATCTTTCTAGGGGAATTCCTAGCATGCTAGCTAGAAATTCAGGAGACGGCATGGTGGCGCTCATTAAAACAGAGCTCTGAGAGAATTCGAAGATCTCTTCACTCTCTCCCCCAGGAAAGAAGCATTTATGTTCAAGTATCTTCATTCCTTCTATTCTTTTCAGTGCCAATATGTATCCCTCCCTCCTCTCCAGGGAATTGAAGAATTCTATCATTGAGGAGGAGGCAAGACCATATACTCCTATTTTAACAGCTCGAGTACGTAGAGATTTCAAGCACTTTAATAACTCATCCCAATATCCCATGATAGCTACTAGTTCCTCTCTACTTATTTCTCTATAACCTTCCTCTGGTACATGTACTGTTCGCAACCACGAGAGTAAGGACTTCAGAGCTCTTATCATGGACTCTGAAGGCCCCATGAACTCTCGAATCTCCTTAATACATTTTCTAATAGTAGTTTCAGTAATGGATCTTGAATAGAGGTTAGAGAGATACGATGAGAGATTATGGGCTTCATCCATTATGAGTATAGTGCGTCTTGGAAGAAGGTAAGTATTCGCTATGAAAGGTCTTCGAATACGTTCCTCGAAGATGTAGTTATAGGAGGCTAGTATCAATCTAGCATCACTTGAGAGTATTCTCTGGAATTCATAGGGGCAAATTCCCTGTTCAGTGATGTAGTTTATGTAGTGTGTAGGGGAGCTACACTTCCTAATAGCTCTATCGAATAGACTAAGAACCTTATCCCTGTCCAGAGCTTTAGCAAAGGGGCACCTCTCGCTCTCTCTTAAAAGCTTACACTTCTCTATGAATTCTTCGTAGAGAAGCTTCTGTAACTGCTTAATAGCACACATCTCTTGTCTATTTTTGAATAATGCGAAGGGATTGAGTATAGAGCCTTTCAAATATAGAGCTCTCGCCTCCTTAAAGGGCTGTATTAATTGATTTTTAGTTCTAACTAGAAATACTGTCTTCAATCCTTCCTCATAGGTGAGCTTTAAGGATGAGGCTAGGGCTATAGCAGTTTTACCATAACCTGTAGGAGCCTCGAAGACTACTATACGACCTTCTCTCAAGTACTCGTATAGGTCTCTCGTAGCCTTCTCTTGTCCTCTTCTCCATTTACTGTATGCAAGGAATTTCCCTAGATCGACTTCCAACTTCATCCCCACTGACTTAATCTCTTAATACCATTTAGATAAAAGTAGGAATAGCCTAAATTCACCTCTCTACTCTTAATAGTGAGGTCATTATATAGTCCATCTCTATATACCACAGATGCAACCGGGATATACATGTCTAGGGAGTAATATAAGTGTTACATACGACTATTCTCTCGTATAGAAACGCATTCACTACACCCTTTTCCCACATTTTTGCTATTTTTATACTCTATAATGTTATCATCCAAGTTATTACAGTTCTTCTCATTTTCCTACAATTACTGCTCTGCATGATAAATGAGATTCGGCCCTACAAGCCCTATGAAGTTACTTTATCTTCACCTCTACTATTATCGATTCCACAGGTTTTAGAATTTATTAGAAGAATTTGATCCCCAGGTTTTATTCTTCTTTCTTTAATCACACGAGCGAAGATTCCCTCTTCTGGCATTATGCATTTTCCGACCTCTCGGAAGATAGTGCAGCCTACGTGACACTCTTTACCTATCTCCTTTATCTCAAGGATGACTTCATCACCGATCTTTAGTTTCATTCCAATTGAGAGAGAGGATGAATCAAGACCTTCAACTGTAAGGTTCTCGGCAAAATCTCCTGGACCGACATCGAGTCCAGGTTTTCTCATTTTCTCTATACTCCTCGTAGAAAGGAGACTCACCTGACGATGAGTATCGGAGCTTGCATGAGCATCACCTATGAGACCATAGTTCTCCCTAAGAATACCGAAATCCACAGGGAATTTTCTTGTTCCCTTTCTTTCACTTTTACATATGGCTA
>QMRW01000017.1 GCA_003650785.1 Thermoprotei archaeon
AGCTCTTGTAGATGCCAGCCAGTCTCTCAGCTTTAGTATCTCGAGGTTATTCACACTAGGTAGGGTGTTAGGCATGTCAACTACTATCGTAACTCCACCAGCGGCAGCTGCTGCAGTCCCTGTATAGAAATCCTCCTTATAGGATAATCTAAAGTCCCTCATATGTACATGGATGTCTATCATTCCAGGTAGTATTACAAGCCCCTTTTTGTGGAAGTTAATTACTCTGTCAGCTACATAATGTGGTATACTCTTACCTATCTCTACAATGTACGGTCCTTCTATCAGAATTTGTACCCTTTTAAGTAGTCCACTTATATAGGCTAGCCCCTCTATGAGGATAGTCTCATCCATTGCTCATCTACGGAATTGCTTTAGTATATCCTCTTTTGTAGTATACCTTTCACAGTAGGTACATTGGAGAAGGAGGGGATCTCGTGATACTACTCTAAACTTAGGTCTAGCTCCTTCTTTAGGTTGATTAGTTATGCAATTTGGATTTGAACATCTCACTATACCCTCGATAATATCTGGTAGCTTCACTCTTTCCTTGTACACTACCTCGTAGTTTCTAATGATATTTATCGTAGCTGTTGGAGCTATCAGAGCTATAATACTAACCTCCTCTGAAGCCAGCTCTCTTCCCTCTATTTTGACTATATCTTTCCTACCCAATTTTCTACTCTCTACATTCATAACTACAGCTACTCGAAATCCCTCATTTCCTCTTATCCCTAAGATCCTCAATACATTAAGAGCATTCCCTGCTGGAATGTGGTCTATTACTGTACCATGCTCGATTTTTCTTACAATAAGCTCCCTCTTCATCTAGTCACCTAATACCAATTTTAATAGTGCCATTCTCACAGGAACACCATATCTAGCTTGTTTAAAGTAATAGGCATACTTAGTACCGTCTACTTCTGGTAGAATTTCATCAACTCTAGGTAAAGGATGCATTATCATTAAATCTTCCTTCACATTCTCTAGTGTCTTTAGAGTTATCCTGTAACTTCCTCTTACCCTTTCATACTCAGCTGGATCTGGAAATCTCTCACGTTGGATTCTAGTGACATAGAGTACATCTAGTTCATTAACTACATCTTCTATGTTGGAGACCTCTGTAGTCTGTACACCATACTTATCTAGTATTTCCTTAATTTCACTCTTTAGTCTAAGCTCTGGAGGTGATATTAGATATAGTCTTCGTAATCTATACTTCATGATCCCTAGGATAAAAGATGTGGCCGCTCTTCCATACTTAAGATCACCCAACACTCCTACTGTCAATCCGTGGATATTACCTCTTTCTCTCCATATAGTATATAAGTCTACCATAGCTTGTGTAGGATGTCTATGAGTTCCATCACCTGCATTTATAACAGGAACCTCTGCTACTTCAGCAGCATATGTTGCAGCCCCCTCTATCTTATGTCTAATTATAATAGCATTCGAGTACGAGTCTAGCATTCTGATAGTATCGCCCAGACTCTCACCTTTAGCTATGGATGTCCTCTGTACATCTGATAATATTAGTGCAGTTCCTCCTAATCTTTGGATAGCTGTCTGGAAGCTAAACATAGTTCTAGTACTTGGCTCAAAGAATGCTAGTGCTACAACCTTTCCCCTTAAAATATCTAAAGCACTTTTTGAATACATCTCCATTTTCTTAGCCTCTCTAAATAGTAGCTCTAGATCCTCTCTACTAAAGTCTAAGATCGTAAGTACATCTCTATTTTTGAATCCTATCCTACTCACCCCCCGACCTACCCATGTAACTAAGTATGGAAAGGTATGTATTTCTGTTTATCAATTTAAGTCTCCATAATATCTCTAGTAGTCTACTTACCTTGAGTATGGATAATAGTTTGATACCCATATTGTCCAATACTTTTTCAGCTCCCTGCTCTCTGTCTATAAAGACTACAGCATAGTCTACTTTTGCATTTAGGCTCCTGAGTATAGTGGCTGCTCTTGCTATACTCCTACCTGTAGTTGCCACATCATCTACTATAATACATCTATCTTCAGGATCTATACTTCCCTCTATAAGTTTCTCAGTACCATATTCTTTAGTAGTCTTTCTCACATATGCCATAGGTCTTCCCATGATATATGAAAGAACTGATGCTATGGGTATACTTCCAGTCTCTATACCTACAATTATATCGAACTTCCCTTCTATAGAGTTCAGAGTCTTCAAGTAGAGTTTTATAATATCCTTAAAGAGCTTTGGATAAGAGTATATTCTTCTCAAATCTATATAATATGGGCTTTTTATTCCTGAGCTTAACTTAAATTCTCCTATCAACACTACACCATGCCCGTATAGTTGGTCTACCAGCTTCTCCATACAGGACATGGACATCATTCTAGATCCTTAAAATAGTAGTATTTTGGGTACATATACATTGTACACTGTCCTAACATAATCTTTTCCGCATATTCTCTGTACCACTGTTATATTCTAAATTCTATGATGTCTCCTCTTCTGGGAGTAAATACAATTGCTTTGGGAATATTGTCTTCTATCATTTTCTTAAACTTCTCCATCTGTTCACGGTTTCCATGAACAGCTATAAGGATTTTAGGCTTTAGATCTAGAGCCATCTTTAGAGCATCTTCAGGACTCGCCGTTGGTGAAGGGGCACCAGTAGGTAGTATAGCTATATCAGCTGAGTACCTAGAGATATCCACATATCCTGAATCTCCTCCATGGAATATCTTCAGTTCTCCTATTTCTAATAAGTATAGGTTTATTGGTCCTACATGTCTTCCAGCTATAGTTGTTATGGTTATGTTCCTGATCTTAGTAGTAGTATCTGGACGAGCTCGTAGTAGGTTGCCAGAGGGTATGTATAGTGAAAGGTCTTCATAGACTTTCTCCTCTGCCACAATTATAGGAGTTAAAGATTCGAAAACTTTCATTGCAGTCTCTAAATGGTAGTGATCATAGTGATTGTGAGTATATAGTAATAGGTCAAGTCTCTTTAATCTTTCAAGGACTCTACTTTCGATAAGATTTGCTATGTCGAACGCTATCGAGAAGTTATGACATCTTAATAGTATTCCAGAGTACCCTAGGTATAATGCCAATACCTCTCCCATTTCTACAGTCCTAGTTAGGAAATCCTCTAGTCTGGGATTGTTCAAGAGAACACCCTCTTTTACTATGTTCTCCTAGATATTTATAGTTTAAGTCATAAAACATAGGTACACATTTACTCATACTTAGTCTTAAATATAACTAACTATAGATAGCTTGATAGTATGTTAAAGTTACTCTATATACTGACTGTAGTCTTTGACCTAATATCTGGCTGTATAGCGATATTAATAAGCTACTATGCACTTAAGGCATATAAAATATCGGAGAGAAAGGTTTTCCTCTTAATTTCATTAGGCTTTTTAATACTGACTTCTGGATTTGTAGGTCATGCACTAGTACTTACATCTATTCTCCTTCTACGACCTGTAAGAATATTTATAGCATTAGTATCTACGTATGCCAGCACCGTATTATCTGTTTCAGAGACCATAGCATATGTACTAATAGCGATTAGTTACTACACAGAGTTAAAGAGGAGATACACAATAGCAGCATTAGTGCCTTCAATACTATATATGGGAATACACATGTTCACTAATACGGTAAGCATACTTCTCTTGCTTTATATAATCCTTCAACTAATTCTGATACATTTTAGTGAAAAAAGAGGTTCTCTATTACTACCTTTAGGTTTTACACTGATGCTTATTGCTCATATAATGAATCTTATGGCCTTTCTATCACTAAAAGGGGAATTCTACATAGCATCTCGCTGTGCATATTTCATAGGATCACTTGTACTACTCTATGTAATGTCCACGGTGATATCCTATCATGAGGAAGCGTAGGCGATCTAAAATAAGGATAGTAGTAGATATAATGAGAGTACTACAGATGAGTAGTGGTGCAAAAATAACACAGATAATGTGTGAGGCTAACATGCCCTATGATAGGTTGTTAAGATACCTCGAAGAACTGAAGAGTAAGGGGTTTATTACAGAGAAGAGATCTAATGACCATACTTTATACTACCTTACTAGGAAGGGATTTGATTTCCTGGTAGAGTTTAAGAAAATAGAGCGCTTTGCCAAGGCTTTTGGAATAGAATTATAGTTCTAAATTTTGAAGGAGTGCTAGAAAATTCTATCCACTTTTAAACGGATGTACTAATCCCCTGTTCCAGATATTCCATTAATCTATACCTTACAAGGTCATTGAAGTCGAATATCGTTATAGGTACTGCGAATCTTATACCAGAGGGGGGTGATATAAGTAGTGCTTCTCCTCTATCTAAAGTTTTAATCTCCTGCTCGGCTTCATCCAGATACGGGCTATATTGAATGATCTTCTGATAGTCTGGTTTTGTAGGTAGTGATAGCATTATCTTAGTCAATGACTGTCTTATGACTGGCTCTATAAGCTCTCCTGGCATCTGTGTTATGTATAAACCTCCTATTTTGTACTTTCTACCACGTTTGCTTATTATAGAAAAGATGTTCTCCTTAAAATCACCTCCACCAAGTGTACTCTTTGAGAGATACTTATGAGCTTCTTCTACCATTATGAGTACATAGGGAAGCTTACTCCACTCCTTAGGTATGCTTTTCTTCATTTCCTCATATATACTAAATATCCTCCTAGCTACTGCTGTTGCCAGTAATTTCTCCTCTCCTTCAGTAGCATGTGGTGTATCCAGAATAACTACTCTACCTCTACCTACGGAGCCAACTATTGTCTGAAGTAAGTTGGTGTCTAGAGGTTCTGGTTTAAATATATCACCATCTCCCAGCATATACTTCAGCTTTCTCTTAACAGTATTTACAGTGTTCATATGGACCATTTTTCTCAAGACCCTCCATATTAATGAGGATGGGGATTCTAGAAGGAAATTTAACCAATCATCTCTCTTAACCCTCCATGCAAGCCATAATAGTTCTTCCTGTGGAGCTGTAAAATCTCCCGTAAGGATGAAGTCAAGTGGATGAAGTTGTGAGTATGATATTTCGAGAGGATGCATTAATATACTTCTCTCTATGACTTCTCCTTCGAAGTTAAGAGTGACAGTATACCTACCTGGCTCATCTACGGAAGATGTTACATATAGTAGTCTTACTTCGGATTCTGGTATGTGAGCTAGACCATATCGATCAGGAGGAGATCCTTTAAAATACTCACTTTCTGAATCAAAGAGTACAAGACTGTATTTAGGCTCAGAGTTTACGAGAATAGAAAAGGCTATAACCTTACCAAGATTACTCTTACCAGCTCCTGTTACTCCACATACAAGTATGTGATGTGGAAAGGCAGCACTACCTTTTATAGTGATTCGAACATCCGTAGCCCTATGTCCAGATCTCACAGTTCCAAGTATAATATCCCCATCGTCTAAGTTCAATTGCTGTAGGTCTATTCTGTCCAATTCTTCTACTTCTGTAAAGAGAGCTGGAACCGAGGTAGGTCCATGTACTGTTCCATCTTCCTCTACTTGACATAATATAGTAGCTAGTGCTGTATCGTATAACCTTAGAGATCTATCATAGAGTACAACATCTTCTCCATGTTCTTTCTTATGACTCAATCTCGATATCTCTGCTGGAGTTAATAGAGATTCAGGTTTGAAGTCGAAAACCCTTAATATGAACTTCCTATCACCGTCTAAGACTTTAAGTAGCTGTCCTCTCTCAACTCTTACACCCTCTACTATCCTGAACTTCAGTATCAGTCCCTCTACCCAGACTACCACTCCTACCCTCATGCTATATACCCCATAGGTACCTCTCTTTAAACGAGGTAGATCGAGTAGTTGCTATGAACTTCTCGAGTAAGTTCTTCTCCTTTAACTCATCTAGGAATCTCAAAGCTATCCACCTTAACTCATCATCACTTATCTTAGATTCATCATGTACTCCCTTCAAAGGATATGGATATCCAGGAGTTCCGTGATCCTGTAGGAAGGCTATTTCTCCAAGTATTATTTCTATTTCTCTACTGAGTAATGACCTCCTAGAGATATCTATTCTGAAGACTTCTTCAGAATCTTCATTCAACCTAGCTATTACTATGTCGCCTATATACCATGGAGGTAGTGTAGAGGGTCTAAATACAGGGTAGTAATACCATGCTACGCCTCTTAATCTCCTCTCTGCTAAGTATGCGAGGTATCCTATGAGCCCTTCCCCTGTATTCAACTTAAGTCTAGAGGATTTACATACACCTATAAGGATAGCTCCTCTCAGGTTTACAAACTTATCTAATCTCTCGAATCTCTCCCTAGTAAATCTTCTAAGGGCAGGAACAGCCATCAAGGCTCTATCTAAGAGAACATAGTCTCCTCTTCCTACTAGATTTACCCTTTTGAGAATTTCTTGTAGTTCTACTTTGAGGAGCCACTCAGCAGCTTCAGACTTACTCCAAACTACTGTAATAGCATATCTCCTTCCTCCCAACCTCTTATTAAATCCCTTCCATAATCCCCAGACTATTTTAGACACTACTATTTTGTAAGGACCACAATTATACAACACCTTTATGGATGCATCTACTGCTAAGACTCTCCTTGCATGTGGAATAGGATCTAGTGTCCTAAATCTACTATATGAAATATAGTAACCTCTTAAAATTCTCGAACCTATTCTGAGTATAGGATAGGGTGTCAATATAACTTTTCCATTCAGTGTCAACTCCATAGATCTAGGGGTATTATACATTCTTCTGAGCTCTTCGACTACATCGACGATACCATCTATTTACAATTTCTCTGCTATTTCAGTATAGGTAGTGTATACTTTCACCATACTCTCACTCTCTCTACTTACGAGTGAAAAGCTAAAAAGGACACCATGGTATCTATAGTTTTACTACAGTATCTTCAGATCGTAAACAGTTGATATTGAGATTATTGTATCTATTTTATGATACTAAAAATGGACAATCTGATGAGCATGATATCATAAAATAGATACAATCTGCAGAGTAATGTTATTGTTAGAAAGGTATATATCCTAGTAACATATAGATAATTATAGTATCAAATATAACGTACTGTTGAGCTACTATGGCAGTAACCATAAGCTACGTAGGATTCCATCCAACACTAATATTAGATGGACTTAGGCATATCATGAGAACTAGGGGTATAGAACGGATATACATACTCTACGATAGAAAGGATGACAGTTATGGTAGGGTTTCAAGAAGAAATGCTAAAAAATTAGAGTCTATGCTGACCTTTTTTGAACCTAAGTTAGTAGGGATAAATCCTCTATCACAAGAAAGTACATTCTCTACTATATATGCTATAATAAAGTCGGAAGTTCAAGAAAATCAATGTGATGTATATGTTGATGTAACGGATATGCCCCCCATAGCGGTAGTTTCTACTACAATGGTAGTTCTTATGTTTCCTAGAGCATACATGTATTACGTTCCAGCAGAGAGTAGGGGCGATTTTATTCCTCCACCAGGCACTCCTGCATTTGAGGATTGGGTTGAGGAAAAGGATAATGTAAGAGGGAATGAGCCAGAAGGAATAGAACTACCCGGTCCTATGGCCAGATTAGATCTACTTAGAGGAGAAGATAGAGAGATCTCTATAGCAGTTTTAAAAGTACTATATGATAGGGGAGGAAAAGCTAAATCTCTCTCACAACTCATAGTATGGTGTAATGAAGATCCTAAAATCCCTGCTATAAAAAACAAGTTCTCTCGAGTGGTGAATTCTTTAGAGAGAAGAGGATTAGTGATGAAGTATAGGGGAGGTAGAGAAAGAATGGTAGAGCTTACCAATCTGGGTAGAATGATAGTAAGGGCAATGTTACAGAGCAGGGAAATAAGAATAGATATGTTCAGAAAGGATATAAGTCCTATCAAAGCTTATCGAATATGATTATCTTAGTTCTAAATTCATATAATTTAACCATGCTCTTATGAGCTGAATTCTATTCTCACACATGTGAAGATCTTTACTCCCAGCGACCTCTAATATGAGTGGCCTATTATACCCTATATCTTCCAGAGCTTTTAGCACGGATCTCCAGTCTATACACCCCATGCTCGGTGGCCAATGGTAATCAAGTCTTCCATCATTGTCATGAACATGAGTGGCTATGATCATATCCCCTAATTCTCTAATCATACTGCCTACATTAAAGCCATGTAAAAATGCATGACCTGTGTCAAGACACACTCCTACAACTTCTGGATCTGTATATTTACTCAGGTAAATTAGATCGGTAGCTGTTGCTCCAAATGTCTTCTGAAGTGGATTCTCTACAGCTATCTTGACGCCTAAGTCATGTGCCACCCTGGCAAGTTCTCTTATATAGTCCAAACTTCTCTTAACGAGCTTTTCGAATGTTTCAATACTAGAACGATTTACTGAAAATTTAGACATAGCAACATGAATAACATAGACTTCACAGTTCAGCATATTCGTGTATTCTAACCACTTGATCATCTTTTTCAACGCATATTTTCTCAAGTTTTCATCTTCTGCTCCTAATTGATACTCTTCATTACCATAAGGTGCATGCATCTGGACGGGTTTTAAATCATATGAACTTGAAATCTCTACAAGTCTTTTTAATTGTTTCTCCGGCTCTTTAATAGTCTTAAAGTGCTCGTAAGCGTACTCTACGTACTTAAAACCATGTTCTTCCACTCTCTCTAGAATTTTCTCAATACTAAGTGCTGGATGATAAATCCACGTATCTATACCTACTTTAAACATAGCCCTCACCTCGCTAATTTGCTAGTAACACGCTTTAAAAGTATACCCTATACCTCAAAACGTGCACTAAGATCCGTTGTTTAGACACAAACAGAGTACACTAAGTCATTTACTCGACGGTCTCTTAAAGAACTCTACCATTTTCATAGAATGAAAGGTTGTTAAGTCCTAACTATTATATATAGCACAGTAGTAGCTTTAATATGAGACTCGGAACCTCTACATACTCATATTGGCACTTCGAGAAGAGAAAGATGCCATTAAAATACTACTTAGAAAAGGCCTCAGAACACGGTTTCGAAGGAGTAGAGATATTGGTAGATCACTTTGAATCAAAATCTCATGTCTACATTAAAGAGCTAAAGAGATCAGCATTTCTTAATGGACTAGAAATATATGCAATAGCTATTCATAATGACTTCGTATCCCCAGATAAGGAAGAGAGAGCAGAACAGATAGCATATGTTGAAGAATGGATAGAGATAGCACACTCCTTAGGAGCTAGTCTAGTGAGAATCAACTCAGGGAGGTGGCGGACTATAAAGAGCTTTGATGAGCTTATGGCTAAAGGAGGCATAGAACCTCCTATTCCTGGGTATACTGAGGAGGATGCTGTAAATTGGGTTGTAGACTGCATATATACTTGTCTGGATTCGGCTGAAGACTACGGTGTGATACTAGGTCTGGAGAATCACTGGGGATTAACTACTAATGCTAAGACTATGTTGAAAATTCTAGAGAGAGTACATTCTAAGTGGTTTGGAGTAGTCATGGATACTGGTAACTTCATAAGCGATACATACACGCAACTTAGGATGATAGCCCCATATACAGTAATGGTACATGCTAAGACCTACTTTGGGGGCGGAGTATGGTACACACTAGATATAGATTATGATAGAGTCTTTGAGATACTAAGAGAAGTTTCCTTTAAGGGATGGATTTCACTTGAATATGAAGGAAAGGAGGAATATGAGAGTGGCATTAAAAAGAGTATCGAACTACTGAGAGGTTTTATCCAATAGGTCGAAACCCACTAACATAGTTCCTATGTCTTTCCTATCCTTTATTCCAAACCTCTTTTTTAAATAACTATCAGTAGGTGGTGATGTAGGCGCTACAACTAAGTTACGTACTGTAGGGATCCTAAGTTTAAGGTTTAATGGCAAGAATATTATCTCAGGAGTGCCTTTTTTAAGGACTTTTCTAAGTCTATTCGAAATTAATTTGAGACCATACTCATCAATTATCCCTATGACACGATCATCTACTTTAATTACCGCATATGGGCCTTTAGACCACTCGAACTCTGATGTTGTAAATATCACTACTACATGCTCTCTCTTTAAGCTCTCCTCAACACCTAGGTTTCTTGGTCTTCCTATTCCTTTAACTATGCTCTTAGTGTATTCTCTTTCAATCCTACTGATAGTCTCCCTATCAAGTCTATTCAATGGTTTTACCTCAAGAACTCCTCTTGTGTTTTTTAATACTTCTACGATAACCTGTTCTCTTCTCACTATGTGGACACTTAGACACGGTCTTATATACTTTTCAATTAATGTCATTCTGGATTGTCTAAAGATTAGACTCTGGCCTAGCATTATGAATCTCTTATCATCTTCAATACCTTGACTACATCATGTGCCAATTTCTCCTGTTGTCTCCATTCACCTTTAATCACACCTTTACCTATCATGCGTTCTAGGAATTTCTTAAGCTTAGGATGCACTCTCCCTGGGGGACTATTTTCAAAGGGTGTTCCAGGTAGTGGTATAAAGGTATGACCTCTTATAATAGCTCCCATATTTATGAAGTCCTTTATAACCTCTATAGTTCTATCAATATCTTCCTCGTTCTCTGTAGGTAGTCCGAAGAGGAAGTCAAGATATGGTGTAAATCCATACTCTAGTACTATCTCTGCAGCCCTATAACAATCCTCCACTGTGTGATCTCTATTAATATAACTAAGGAGTCTATTACTACCTGTTTGTACTCCTATTACTATCCTTCTATTTGAAACATACTTCGAGATAATATCCAGGATCTCCCGAGTTACGAAGTCTGGTCTTACCTCACTTGGAAAGGTTCCTAAAAATATTCTGATGTCCTTTATCTCCTTGAGAGCTCTCAGCAACTTTTCTAGAGACTTGGGAGCTGGACTTTTACCATCTCTAGATCCGTATCCAAAACCATTTGGAGCTATGAATCTCAAATCTCTGATGCCCATCCTAGCATAATGCCTAGCATATTTGACAATGTAATCTATACTCCTATGTCTTACACCTCCTAAAAAGAGACGAGGTACCTGACAGTATTTGCATCTGTAGGTACATCCTCTACTTATCTCTATAGGTGGATGTAGTCTGAACCTATCAGAGCAAGGAGGATATGCATTTAAGTCCACGGGAGTTAGATTGGGTTTTATCAAAATCCTATCATTATCTCTAAAGGCTATGCCATTGATATCTTCTACGGATTTCTCATGGATTAATCTGAGTAATAGTTTTGGAAGAGTATCTTCACCCTCACCTAATACGACATAGTCAAAACCCATTTTGATAGCACCTGTAGGATCACCTGAGGGATAAGGACCGCCAGCTACAAGTACTATATCGTACTTTTTCTTTAGAGAATACAGATCTTTCACCTCGTAATATAGATTCGGAATTTGAGTAGCCATTAGCGAGTATAGAACTATAATCTTTCTATCCGAAAACGTTACTACATCATTAATGATGTCCTCTGAGAGGATGATATCATTTGTAAAGCCTCTGTTTTCCAGTGCTCCCAATAAATATGCTATACTATTTCTATTCTCCCGAGTGAATCTAAATATTATTTTAATTTTCATCTAGTACCCTCAGTAATGCTCTTACTGTAGGAAATAGCAGAGACCTCAATATTTAAAAATGTGCTCCCAAATATCCCTTTGAGATCTATATGCCTACTGAGATCTTCGATGAAAGTAGACTATTGGAACTAGCTAAGATAGCTATGAGATGTAAAGTCGTTAAATATACT
Organism: Thermoprotei archaeon; assembly: GCA_003650785.1. Taxonomy (GTDB): domain Archaea; phylum Thermoproteota; class Thermoprotei; order Thermofilales; family B20-G17; genus B20-G17. The sequence continues at coordinate 11,802 of QMRW01000017.1, forward strand.
GATGTAGTTAAGATCAAAGTCAAGACTAGAAGAAGACTGTATACTATGAAGGTAGAGCCTAGGAAAGCTCATGGATTACTGGAGAAACTGAAGAAAGCTTGTAAGGAAGTAGTTGAAATCGAAGTTGGTAAATAAAAATCACTTCATGATAATAGGTTTTATGAGCAATGTAATTATCTTATGAGGTTCGACATTTAGTTTTACCATTCCCTTCTCAATCCTTAGTCTGCTTATAGGTTCCTCATTTAAATTAGCTAACCATAATTCCTCTACATCGAAACCAATGAAGATTTCAGCTTCTGTATTCTTTGGTAGTATATTGTAGAATCTAAGTACAACATATTCATCATCTTCGGACTTCTTCAGAGCGGTAACTATAAGGTTGTCTGGTTTTATCTCTATAAATCTCATCTCTCTGGGTAACTCTTTTCCACCTCTCTGGAATGATATACAGAAGAGGGGTATTGCAAATTCTCTAGCGAGTTTATACGCCTTAGCCTCACTCCAGGTATTCCAATGCGGTATTATGGCATATTCAAACACCATTCTACGTTTACATTGTGCTCCGGGCGTAGGTATGTGAGGTCCAGCATGACCTTTTCTTGTCAGTAGATCACCTCTAGATAACCATCCTACAGCTCTGAAGAGTGTTAAATATATGATGGTATCTCCGTTCTTCTTCCTCACCTCGTATTCTGGTAAGCCCCTATTAGCTACCATTAAGGAGTATTTTCCATCTGTAACCTCTACCCAGTAGAGTTGTGGATGAGTTGTAGGAGGACTTTCCACCCAATCCTTACCTTCGCTAGCGGGTTTTATAGGCCTTTTTACAACATAGAAGTGAGAGTCTGCATATGAAAATTCCGTATTAAGGCTTATTGGAAATTTAACTCTAAACCTATGATCCTCGGCAGTATTATCAAGCTCTACTTTTACATCTACTCTTTTTACACCTGGATATAGACTTACCTCCACTTCTATAGGCATGTCGATTAATTCTTGACTTCTCCTTTGTCCTTCTAATTTGCGCGGAATTTTCATATTAGTGAAAATAGTTAGAACTGCTCTACTTAGTTCTAATCTAGACTCAACGAAGGATTTAAATTCTGTACTTTCTATAACTAAATCCTTCTCCCTGGGTGGTGAATAATTGTATTCATCACCAGCATCTCCTTCATCTACGAATACGTTCAAGTTTCTGAGTACTCTCCCCGTAGTCTTATCTAAAATAGTAAGAGCCCCACCTCTCTCTGGATCTGCATATACTCTAAAATATTCGTTTTCTATCCAGTTTTTTCCTATTCTCAATGAGGGTTTGGGGTCGCCCTTTTTCTTTATCAGGTGTAGCACTTTATAGCCTAAAGGGGGCATGTCCTCTACTACAAAGAGTACTTCGATACACTTTCCCCATACATCCAGTTCTTTGAGCACTTGTACAGGGTATTCTTTACCGCTTGGCTCTACGAGAACATAGTCTCCTGAGGGAATAGGTAGGATAGCTCTTACATAGTCTGTTCTCCTCCAGTTAAGTGGATTAAAGATCCAGACTTTCAATATCCCTTCTTCGTCGTATTTCACTTTCTCACAGATTTTTAGAGCGGATTCGTAAGCTATGTTACTACCTATTTCTATAATATTTTGAAATCTAGCCTCATTCTCTAGGTGGACTTGATCAGTACTGCTTCCGTAGATACTGTCATGAGCCTGGTTTCGTAAAAGATCCTTCCAGGCTCTGAGTAACTCCAAATAGGGATATTCAAATCCCAATATGTAGGATATTGTAGATAGGGGTTCGGCGTAATTTTCAAGTAGAATTTGACTCCTATAATTTAACTGTTTTAAGTAGATTCTACTTGAAAGAACTCCTGCTAATATCGGTTGTCTCTTTGCACCCCTCAGTTCTCCCCTGAATATCTTCAATCTCTCCTTAGATCTTCTAAGGTACTCTACATACTCTTCAAGTGTACCATGGTATAAGTATAGTTCACGAGTTCGTGAATTTATAAACTTTATTATAGAGTATATGTACTCTTGAGGAGGTTGATGATCACATCCATTCATTAGTAATATTACTCCAGTTACGGTTTTCGGTCTTATGAATTCTACAATTTCTTTAACTCTCCTATATGCTTTCTCCATATCTGGCTGTTGCTCTCTGTAGTATATGTCAAGAAACACCGTCCTCCATCCATCTGGCGATCTCCAGGCCTTTCCTTTATATGGATTATCTAAGCCTAGCATATTTGCATTACAATATCCCCTTACAAGGTAACATGCTAGAACCCTACTTCCATCAGGTGCTTCATAAATGAACTCTACTTTCATCTTATCAAACTCGTCTCCAGTTCCTCTCATAAATATGAAGCTGTCTATATTGAATCCTCTTAAAATCTGTGGAAGTTGGGTTGTATGACCAAAAGTATCAGGCAGGTATCCTACTTTCATAATTCTTCCATAGGACTTAGCTATCCTATGGCCTATCAGTAAATTTCTAATTATGCTCTCCGGACTTACAAGAGCTTCATCGGGTTGTGTGTACCATGGTCCTATGAGGAGTTTACCCTTTGACACAAGACTCTTTATTACACTTTCCCTATCAGGCCTAAGTTCAAGGTAGTCTTCTATTATGGATGATTGCCCATCTAATAGAAAGTACTTGAACCTAGGATTATGAAGCAGTAAATTTACGACCTTATCCATTACTTTTAGAAGCCTTAACCTATACTCTTGAAATGTTAGATACCACTCTCTGTCCCAATGTGTATGAGATACTACTATACATATCGTCTTGTTCATCAAGTACTATTAATAATGTAATTTATATATTCTCATAATATATTGGAGATTGTATTTTACCTAGGATATACTATAAGCTTCATTACACTCCTTATATCCTTAATTTCTATATGCTCTATACCTAAGAGCTTTGCAAAAGGTCCTGGTTTAGCATGCTTTCCAAGAACTACTATTGGTTTTCTTTCCCATATAAGTGTTATCGTATAATTCGCATCACTTAGTATATTAGCTATCTTCTTAACCTCTGATAATATCACTAATGGTTTTCTCACATCTATCTTTATTTCTGCAAGTTTTCGTATAGAATTTAAAGCTCTTATATCCTTAAGTTCCAAGAGTAGACTTCTATCTCTAAATTCCAGAGTACATACATCTCTATTCTCTATCCTTATAGATAATTTACCTCTTTTGATTACCTTAAGTATATTCGTTAAAAAAGATGGAAAATTTAATATTCTTACCTTCCTACTCCTTACTTTCCCTAACATAGGTTACATCTAGTC
>QMRW01000018.1 GCA_003650785.1 Thermoprotei archaeon
ATATGCTGAATACATGATAGCGCGAGAACGCTTTACACATTTAATTCCAAGTGGAATAGACGACCTACACGCTGCTCCGCTACTATGTGGTGGAGCTATTGGATATAGAGCACTTAAACTGACTAAGTTACTGGAGGTAGGTGAAGGTAGGCTTGGAATGTTCGGTTTTGGATCTTCAGCTCACATGGTGATTCGAGTTGCAGTTAGCCGTGGGCTTGAAGTATATGTCTTCACTAGGTCCAAGATGAGACAAGAGCATGCTCTTGAACTTGGAGCTACCTGGGCTGGCACTCCTACAGATGATCCGGGTGTTAGGTTGGATGCTGCTATAGTTTTTGCACCAGCTGGATGGGTTGCAGTTGAGGCTTTGAAAAAGCTCGGTAAAGCCGGTAGACTTGTCCTAGCAGGTATATACATGTCTCCAATAGAGCACTTAAACTACGATCTTCTATGGCTAGAGCGTGAAATCAAGAGCGTGGCTAATGTGACCAGGAGTGATGTTAGAGAATTTCTTGATGAAGCCTCTAGGATAGGCATTAAACCGACGGTAACCGTGTATTCTCTCAGTGAAGCAAACAGAGCCTTGAAGGACTTAAAGCATGGTAAGTTGAAGGGTTCTGCTGTACTACAAATTCGATAACTTCTAAAACTGGTAGTGCTATAATCATGTCCTGAGTATTCTTTAAGTCAACTATTAATTATGTAGAACAATAGAGCTCTTTAAGGAGCTTAAGGCATAACTTATGGACAAGCTTAGCATTCTCTAGAGGCCTGAGGTATCTATTGCTCAACTATTTTGGACGTCATTTAATAATCATATCACTTACAATATGCATATAGCTTACTTAACTTATTTTAGATTAAAGGATCTATTGTAGTTGACGGTTCCTAAAATACCTATTCTATTCCTAATTTTTCGTTTATCTCGCTCTGGTATTCCTCTATCTTTAGTTTTTCTATATCTTCTATCTTTACAGGTTCTCCTAGTACTGAGGACTCGTATATGGCAAAGATTACTGCCATGTCTCTATAGGCTTCCCAACCATCTACCTCAGGCTTTACTCCATGTGTACATGCATAGTAGAAGTCGTATATCTCGGTAGCGAAAGAGTAGGTAACTCCATATGGAAACCATCTCTCCTCTAGCTCTTTATCCATTAAACTCCTGAGTCTATCTCCGATATAGCGTCCTGATAGTTCTTCTACATAGTCTTTATGTTGTATTCTAATGGATTTAAGTCTATAGGCCCAGGGTGGTCCTTCTATCGCTATAGCTCCTTTGGATCCATAGATCATCCTAGTCTCAATGGTATATGCTGGTGTCGCTCTGCTCCAGAACCAATGGGAGTATGCATTTCCCTCGTAGACTATCAGTGCGAGTGAAGTATCGTCTACTGTGACCTTTAGACCACTCTTTATAGGCTCGTAGAGAGTTACCTTACCGTATACTTCTATAGGTTCCTTACCTAGATGATATCGATCGAGATCTGCCATATGAACACCTCCATCGAGTATCCAACTACCTCCAGCCTTGAACTTATCCTCTCTCCAACCCGCATGGTAGGGATTCCAGTGTGTGATAGTCCAGATTACGAGTCTAGGCTCTCCTATTAGGCCTTTGTCTACTGCGACCTTTACAGCTCTATCCTCAATTCGTCTTCGATAGTTTTCGGCTACTGCTAGTACTTTATTGTACTTCTCTGCAGTCTCCATTATCCTCCTAGCAGCTCTCATGGTTATTGCTAATGGCTTTTCTATCAGAACATTCAACCCCTCCTCTAGACAGTCTATAGCTACTGTATGGTGTAGGTGGTGAGGAAGGCAAATATCGACTGCATCTAAGTCGACCTCTTTGATCATTCTCTTATAATCCGTATATACTCTTGGAGTAGTACCTTGGAGGACTGCTATCTTAGCGATTGCCTGTTCAGCCTTAACTCTGTCCAGATCGCATACAGCTGCTATCTCTATGTCCTCAAACCCGGCCCTGTAGAGCTGAGCTATTCCTTCAATATGCCGAATTCCAACTCCTCCACAGCCTATCACGGCCAACTTAAACTTCAATCTATCACACCTTTGGTGAGTTTAACCATTCTCTATTTAACGCTATCCCTAGGATACTTCTAGTGATTATTGCTCTTTTACAGACTTAACCATTCTGTTATCCTACTTTGCCCACAGTATTGTTCGTTCTCTTATACCACTAATTATCGTATTCTTCACGAAGTATCCTGGTGAATTTGTCAAAATCAACTTTAAATGTAGCACCTTATTACCGATATCGAGGACTAATTATGATGCTTGGAAGACTGGTAATTTTAGCTTTAATATTTATAATTGTAGGTATTGTACTAGTCACGTATCTATTGCCCCTTCTGCGTAGACCAGAGATCATCGAGTGTCCTAAGTGTCATAGTAGGATGGTGTGGACACCGATTGGTACTAGAAGTGAGAACTTTATGTGGCGCTGTCTAGCATGCAATAGTACCTGGCTCAAGTCATACTCTGAAGATTCTTATAAAAAATGGAAGGAGTATTCAATGATAGTAGTGGTTAGAGATGCTGTATTAAACTATATAAGATCACATCATTCAGATGCCGCTAAAAGAATGCCGGAGAAATTTGAATGGAAGTATGAAAAGAAGATGGTAGAGGGGGAGACTCTACATTTGTTCACTCACACCGATAAGGGTATTTGGACTGTCAGTATACGAAGATTACCAGAGCACGATTTTAATGTTAGGGTCGAGTACAGACCTAGAGGAGAAATCACGATTCCAGAGAGAATTCTGTGGGTAGGAATTTTCGATAATCTAGGTGTGATAGTAGAGCTAGAGTACTACCACGTACACTAGAATGGATCGTTTCATCCCTTTATAATCAGTAAACTCTTGTAGTTTTAAGTACTCTAGGTAAGTGATGAAGCTTAGGGTCAATGAGAGTAGGTTATTGGAGTTGTTAGAGGAGTGGCGTAAAGCTGATGAAGAAGCTAGAAGAATTAGAAGAGAATCAGCAGATTGGAATTTTATAGAAAAACAACCAGAACTCATAAAAACAGCACTAAAACTACTAGTAGAAACAGGAGATCTCAAGATGATTTCAAAGTTATTCGACATACCCCTGAGTGAGCTTAATGATCTCAGATTGAAAGCTAAAATTCTACTAGTCCTATCCTAATAGGTAATGCTCAAAATCTAGCTACCTTACACTAATGAAAAGTAGAAACTTTGATGAAATAGAGTTTTATAGCATGTGAATGTAGGGAATAAGGTGTATCAGAAAAATGGAGAGTAGTAAAATAGTAGTCTGTCCTATATGCCTTGGGTCGAGGATTGATCTCTATCTTGGTGGTTATGCTGGTAAGATCTATCGCTGTCTTGACTGTGGCTACGTGGGATCAATAATCCTAGAGATGGAGTTAGAGGAATATATGAAGATATTAGAGAAAAAGAGACTTGAAGATGAAGAAGTGCAAGAGTGACTCCTTAACTTTATGGTGTCGTTATTCTATGGAAACCTAATATCGATAGGATGGAATTTCATGAGAGCTCTTACATTACTGTAAGATTATCTCCAATATCCTTTTACCCCTACACTTGACCTTTAACAAGCTCCTCGAGTAGTCTTAGAGCGTAGCTCACTAGGCTATCCCTCAGTTTGAGAGGAACTCTTGTGAAACCTACTTCTAAGTTAAAAGCTCCTCTGTATCCTACTTCTTTAAGTCCTCTTACTACAGCATTCCAGTCTATTTTACCCATGAAGGGTAAAAGGTGTTGCTCTCTGAACCCATCGTTATCCGATATGTGAGTTGCCACTAGATGTTGACCTATGATTTTTATAACCTGATACTGATCGAAACCTTGGATACTTGGAATTATGTGATTTGTATCTAGACATATACCTATTCTCTTAGAGTTAATGCTCTTGACAAGCCAGAGTAGTTCATATGGATCTGCACCGAATATACTCTCTCCTGGTAAGGAGTCGTGAAGTACTGGGGGTAGGTTCTCTATGGCTATTCCCACTCCCGTTGCCTCAGCAACCTCTAGTAGCTCTAGAAAACCTTCGAGATTACTTCTCTTAACATCATTTAAGGCCTCTAGAGTCCTATATCCGGCTTTTCTATTACTGGGATGGAGTACTACCCACTTAGCTCCTAATTCTCCAGCCCAGATAATAGACTCCTTAGCTTGCCTCATGAACTTACGTCTCTCCTCCTCTGATCTTCTGGCCATTCCGGGATTACGTCCATGTACTTGGATTATGGAGATATCTAGTTCCTCACACAGTTTTGCTATTTTACTCACTCTACCCTTATCAACTCTAGAGGAGCCGAGATTTATCTCTACACACCTCCAACCTATCTTTGCTAATCTCTTGATTTCCTCCTCCAACTCTAGTTCTGGGAAAACGCTAGTCGAGATAGAGGGGATCATTTCATAGGATAATTCGTTGGATATTCCGAAGGCTCTATTAGTACTGTCTAGCATTTCCTATTCCCTTCCCTATCAAACGTCTCTATTATTATTATTTTCCTCTAGGTAACTCTCTAGATAGGATTGGCCCTCTTTAAGTCATATCCCCACATGTACAGAAGACCTCATGTATAATGTCGTATACTATTTCAAGTCCTTCTGATCTCTTAGCTGAGATTATTATGGGTCTACAGACAGTCTCAGTAGCTCTAATAAGGTCTATTAAAGTCTCGGATATTTGTCCTAGTAATCCTTCATCCGTCTCCTCCACTGTTCTCTCGAGTCTCTCTAGACCGCCTAATATTAGATCGTAGCTCTCTTTACTCAGTAGATCGGCCTTGTTGATTACTAATACTCCAGGTATTCCTAATCTTAATTGTACTATCACTAATAGTAGTCTTGCTGTAACTATATCCGATACACTTGTAGTTAGTGAGGCATCCATTAGTAGTAGTCCTAGAAGCTTCATGTGTTCATGTAGCCTATTGATTACAGTGGGTCCAGCTCTAGTGAATATGAATAGTTCCATCTGTCCTGGAGTATCTATAAGTATGTAATCCTTCTCTAGGTTCATTATATTTTCGACCATGTCACCACACTTTGTCGCTATTATATCCATAGCTCTTATGAAGGCTCCATTAGGTCCTAGCTTCTCTGAATCCATTATGTCTACTACTCTCACTATATCTCTTACATCTAAGTCCGGTCTATAGGGTAGATAGCGTACTCCTGGATCCAAATTCACAATTCCTACACTTAAGCCTACACTCCTCTCTATCCACTTCTTCAAATTAGCTACTAGTGTACTCTTTCCACATCCTGCTGGTCCTAGTACTACGATTCCTGTCTTCATATCACTTTGTAAGAGTGCTTCTCTACCTTAAATCTCTTAAATAATTCAATAAAGAGTTCATGACTACGATAGTATTATTAGGACGGATTGCCCATTAGGGTGGGTATGTCCTTGGAGGCTAGAATAGTCAACTTCGAACTGGGAGGTAAGCGTCAGTATCCAGACAGAGTCATCATAGAGATAGAGGGAGTGAAATCCCTAGCTGAGGCTATGAGGTTCATAAACAAAAAGGTAGTTTGGATTACACCAACTGGGAAGAAGATAATCGGTAAAATAAGAAGACCTCATGGGAGAAAGGGTAAGCTCCTAGCTGTCTTCAGAAAGGGTCTACCTGGACAGGCTTTAGGCACTAAAGTGCTCATAATAGGGAGTTAGAGAAGGAGTGTAGGACTATAATTCGACTTTGACAGTTATTTTAATAACTCTCCTAAGCGATATTTACTCGGGTGTCTGAGTTGTATTATGAAGAACTCGTTAAAATACTTGAGAAGATAGAAGCTACCTCTAGTAGGCTTGAGATGACGGCGCTTCTAGTAGATCTACTGAAGAAGACCCCTAGAGACCTCATCGACAAGGTCATCTATCTTATCCAAGGAAAACTCGCACCCGATTGGATGGGTATAGAGCTTGGGATTGCGGAAAAACTAGCTATGAGAAGTATTGCACAGGTATCTGGAAGACCTATATCTGAAATAGAGAAATTGTATAAGCGCCTCGGGGATCTAGGACTTGTAGCTGAAGAAATACTGAGCAAGTATAGGACTACGAGTATCCTCGATTTCTTCGGTACTCCCACTGAGAAGGAGAAATTAACCATAGATAAGGTGTATGGAACTCTCATGAAAATGGCTAAAGCCTCAGGCCCAGGATCTCAGGATACTAAGATCTCACTATTAGCCTCACTACTTAGAGAGGCATCTTCAAAAGAGGCTAAATATATAATGAGGACCATTACGGGTAAACTTAGACTCGGAATTGCTGATATGACTATTCTAGATGCTCTTACTATCACCTTCACTGGAGCGAAAACTTATAGGAGCATTGTAGAGAGAGCCTATAACACCTACCCGGATCTAGGCTATATAGCTAAGCTCATGGCTGAGGAGGGATTAGAAGGTATAAAGAAAGTGAGAATTACCATAGGAATTCCTATACTACCGATGTTAGCTGAGAGATTGACATCTCCCACGGAAATACTAGAAAAACTAGGCGGTACCTGTCTGGCTGAGTACAAGTATGATGGTGAAAGAATGCAGATACATAAGCTAGGAGATAAGATCACTATATTCAGTAGAAGGTTAGAGAACATAACACACCACTACCCAGATGTAATCGAGCTCATTAGAGAAGGAGTGAAATGCAGAGAGGCTATAGTTGAGGGAGAGGGAGTTGCTATAGATCCCATTAGTGGTGAAATGCTACCCTTCCAAGAATTAATGCATAGGAGGAGAAAATATGATATAGAAAAAATGGTAGAAAAGTATCCAGTCTGTCTCTACCTATTCGATTGTCTATACGTTGATGGTGAAGAACTTATAGACAGACCACTAATTGAGAGAAGGAGAAGACTTGAGGAGATCGTAGAGATCTCCGATAGACTGAAAATAGCTACAGGAGAGATTGTAAATGACGCGAAGGCCTTAGAGGTATTCTTCGAGAGAGCTGTAAGTGAGGGATGTGAGGGAATAATGTGTAAGTCGATAAAGGGTGAGTCTATTTACCAGATGGGAGCTAGAGGATGGCTTTGGATAAAGTTCAAGCGTGACTATAGATATGAGATGAGTGATACTGTAGATCTCGTTGTAGTTGGTGCCTTTTATGGTACTGGAAGACGTGCTGGTACTTATGGTGCACTACTCGTAGCTGCTTATGATCCTGAGGAAGATATGTTTAGGACTGTATGCAAGGTGGGTAGTGGATTTACAGATGAAGATCTAGCTAAACTTCCAGAAATGCTAAAGCCCTACGAAATTCCTCATAAGCATCCGAGAGTAGACTCTAAAATGGAGGCTGATGTCTGGTTTACTCCATCTCTTGTAATAGAGGTTATAGGTGCAGAAATTACATTAAGCCCACTACATACCTGCGCCTGGAGCGTTATTAGGGAGAATGCTGGTCTAGCCATAAGATTCCCGAGATTTACAGGAAGGTATAGGTTCGATAAGAGTCCAGAGCAAGCTACTACTATTAAAGAGATTATTGAAATGTATAAATTACAGAAGAAGACACCCACTAGATAGTATCCCTCTCTAGAATATCGACTAGCATTACTGACTGGACTTTTCCCTATCTAGCATTCTCTCAAGAGTCCAGCGGAAAGCTCCTCTTATATCTCTTATTCTCCTCTCATCCCTACAGTTTCTCACAAGGACTTTTGTTAGAACTCCCTCTTCTTCAATAATCTCATACTCTAGGACATCCTCTGGACTTAGTATTCCCTCTTCTACTCTCTTTAAGTCGTCCTCTTTCATCTTGTCCAGTAGTCTTCTTATGAAGAAACTCTCAAAGGGTGGTGTAGATGTTCTCACTTTGACTGTGGGTATGAGTTCGAGTAGGTCCTCGTATACTATAACTTTTCCTATAGTCTCTTTATCCCTTCTAGATACTACTTTTATTTCCTTTATAGGAACTCTCTTTTTCTCTACAGCCTCTGGCCTTACTAATTCTGAGGCCGGTTTAAAACTGATGGATCCAAGTATCGAGTCTATCACTTCTAGAAGTTCTCTTATGAAAGAAGTTTCTTCCTCGAGCTCTTCTAGTCTTCTTTCAAGTTTAGTCTTAATACTAGCCAATTTCTTAACTCTATCTTCCTCCATTGCTATCACTGATTACTGTCTTTTCTCCCTATTAAATATACGCACAATACCTTCCTAGGCTCCGAGCTACACTCCCGTATGATTACAGTAGTAATTCATAAATGTTCTATAGTGGTTACTAAAGGATGATCATATGATTGCCTCTGTGGGCAACATTAGCTTGGATATGTTCTTTAAAGTGCCTAAACTACCCAAGAGAGGGACTGCTATAGAGACTCTAGAGCACTATACAAGCGGAGGAGGGGCAGCAGCAAATTTAGCAGTTGCCGTAGCTAGATTGGGAGTTAGAGCTAGGTTCATAGGATGTATAGGTAATGATGAAGTCGGGAAGCGGCTAGTAAGGGAACTTTACGAGGAAGGAGTTGACACTTCATTTATAAGTGAGGTTGATGAGAGAAGCGGTATAGTCGTAATACTGATTGACGAGAGAGGAGAGAGAACAATGGTAGCTTATAGAGGAGCGAACAAGAGGTTAAGCTCTGAAAATATAACCCACAGCTCACTGAAGGAAGTGGAGATACTACACATAGCTAGTCTTAGAGGGGATTTAATGGTAGAGATTGCCGAAAAGGCTAGATCGCTGGTGAGAGATATTAAAATCTCCTACGATCCTGGAAGTACTATTTTATATGCTACTAGGGACATCGTAGAGATGATAGGGATAGTGAATATTCTACTTCTAAATGAGACAGAATACTCTAGCTTATTGAGATACTGTAGGGATGCGCAAGAAATCTTTAAAGGTAATTTGGAATATGTGGTAGTTAAGAAGGGGAAGCTGGGTGCAATGCTCATCGAGAGAAGTGGTAGGCACTATTATGCTAAGGCCTTTGATGTTGAGGTAGTCGATACTACGGGTGCTGGTGATGTATTTAATGCTGCCCTTCTAGTAGGTTCTTCCCTTGGATTAAAACCCTATGATGCACTGGTATTTGCTAATGCTGCTGCTGGACTTAAGGTAATGCGAAGAGGAGCAAGATCTTCTCCCTTTCTCTCTGAGATCCTAGAATTCCTTCAGGAGAGAGGTTATTCAAACTTAGCCAGTAATCTAGCTATGCTCTTAAATAAGAAAAAGAATTTTAAAGATGAAATGTCTCAAAATAAGGGGAAGAGGTAAAGGATTGTGAGTACTAAGTGTAATGTCTTCTGCCCTAAATTTAGATGTCTGAAGAAGGCGTTAAGGAGGAGATTTATGGGAGGAAAAAATATAGCTTGGTGTACATGGGTTAATGATCCATGTAAAGGATATAAGTGTACATATGCCCTCTGCCTAGCACATGCAATGCTACCGGATGGTACCTGTACCCTACTATCTCCTAAGAAGGCCCCTAAGAGGAGAAGTCTAGAAGAAGAGATATTAGAGGAGGAGAGAAAATTCGCTAGTATTGAGAGAAAATTGAGGAAAGTGAGTAGAAGAGATCTTATCGATATAAGCTGAACTAAGGTGATACAGTACTTTGAACTTTAAAGAGTACTCCCTAGAGAAGAGACGTCTTCTTTTAGAACTGAAGAATATCCTACCCCTCGAGTCTCTCAAAAGATCTCTCAAGGATTCCCATTCACGAAGACGTCCAAGGCCTTGTGGTATGACTGTTCATACAGCCATAGGTTGTGTATTTGACTGTATTTACTGTTACATCGGTGATATGGGTTTTCCAACAGATAGAGTTCAACCATATGCTCTAACGAGTCTAGAGCTAGTTTACGCGCTAGTAAATAATAGATACTTCGTACCGAGTCTCTATGGTACTTATGTAGCCATAGGAAGTGTTACAGAGCCTCTAGCAACACCATCGGTGAGAGAGCGAACCTTTGAGTATATGAGTTCTATTCTAAAATATCTTAAAAATCCCGTACAAATATCCACTAAGCAATATATATCTGAAGAGATAGCTGATAGATTTAAAGCACTCTCCCGAAGAGGTCCTATAAGTATACTCATTACAATTGTTACTCTGGATCATTATAGACGTCTTGAACCCAAAGCTCCTTCCCCTACTCTACGACTCGAATCGATTAAAAACTTGTGTAAGAAGGGTCTTAAGCCTACACTCTTCTTACGTCCTATAATACCTGGAATAAACGAGAATGAAGCCACTGACATAATGCTTGAAGCGAAAAGAGCAGGAGTCGCTTCTGTCGTAATAGGAGGACTTAGAGTAACTCGAACCATACTACGTAAACTAGAGACCTTGAGATTTGATACTAGAGAGATAAAGAAGAGGTTAAAGGGAAAAAGACTACTTGGGAATCGACAGGTAAGCGTTCCATATAGTGACATTAAGAGAGAACTCGTAGAGATTGCGAGGAATATTGGTATTGTACCACTACCTTCTGCATGCTGTGCTAATACCTACAATATTTTCCTCACAAGTGGTATTAGAATACCTTGCTATGGACTATGCTATACTAATATGTGTCTAAACTGTCCGGTCAACTGTATAGAGGTACTCCCCTCAATTGATGAAGAGGATATAAGGTATGCAATTGCAAGAATAGTGAGTTCTAAGATCGATATACACTGTAACAAGGGCTTACTGATGATTATAACACGATCTAAAAGGGATAGGAATAGAATACTCTCTAAGGACCACTTATTGAGTGTTCTACAGACTATCTATAGAAGGAGAATAGTAGTAAGGGCTGAATAAGGATCAAAGCTCTAGTTCCAGATAGTCCTCTCTTCTACGTAATTCCTCTATAACTGCTTTAAGAGATTCTCCTTCCCTTTTAACATCGATACTCTTTAGGTTCTCTTTAACTCCTATAGTCTGTATAAAACTATTTCTGAGTTCTGAAACCTTGGTGTTGACACTATTTCTTTTCCGTATCCGTAATAATTTCTTTAAGACCCCTAATATCATCTTGAGATTTTGTATCTAGGGGTTAATATAGTTATCATTGTAAATACACAGTGACTCTTGAGTTCTGAATACTTAGGATATAGCTTCAAGACCTACACTTTCCACTAGTCTATCTATTTCCTCTCTACTTCTACAGAATACTCCAATATTTCCTAACTTTACTCTTTTTAACCCTGAATTCTTCAAAATCTTGTAGGCTTTTATCATATTATCCAGGGTAGGGGGTGGGTCATTAAGCCTATACTCGGGGAAGTATGCTAGTAGCATTGTGGGTATATAGGGATCAACTTCTACAAGGAGCTCAGCAAACATTCTAAGTTGATCTAGTTCAACCCAGTGGGGTATATACAGGAGTACTACCTCAAATATCAAGTCCAGATCCTTCATTCTAGCTGGTAGTGTCAGTATGGTCTCGTTAGAAGTACCACATAGTCTTCTATAGATTCGACTATCATAGGCCTTCATGTCAAGCCATACTGAATCCAGTCCAGCACTAACAAGTTCAGTAAGATTTCTTTGAGTCAATCCATATCCATTAGTCTCTATATGAATCCATAGCTCATCTCCAAATTCATGTTTCATAAGCTTAAAGGTCTCTTCGTAGAACTCTATTCTACAGTAGAGATCACCACCAGTAAAGGAGACTATATTTCTAGCTGGTCCATACCCCTGTGGTGATAATACTACTTGACTTGGTTTAAGAACACCTGGACACATTCTACCTCTAACTTCATACTCGATACAATAACCACAATGTCTACATAGATCTGAAGCATGCCACATGGTAGCTCTTTCTCTAGGTTCTTTTACAGTCACCATATCTAGGTAAATACTCGCTATTTCGACTATATCTTCGGCTGACATCCAGGTTCCGATACTATGTTGTGAGAAATAATGACTGTGACAGAATAGACATTTGTGATTACAGGAGGACTGGTATATAGATAAATAGTCCTCAGGTCTACTTAGTACATAATCGTAGATCAATCTATACCACTTACCATCCTTGTACCTTATTCCAGCATCGCAGGGAAGGGACTTCGTGCCATTAGGAGTAGTTATAGTATTTCCACAGGGTTCAAGTCCTTCTTCAATAAGTCTACATTTCACATGTTTACTTAAGATAGACTCAAATAAATCCCCATACTCCTACTCTTCTATCTTCTATTAAAGATAGACTGCCCTTCGGGGGAATACCAGTGCGACTGATTGTTAAGTATAAAAGGTCATTCCATTTATTTAAATCGATGCTCAAGTTCATAAGGCATAATCCTAGGAAGATAATATTTGAAAAGGGATCGCTCGAACTCGTAGGTAGGGAGGCAGCAAGATTTGGTAGAAGATCGCTAATAGTATGTGGAAGAACCTTTGCTAGAAAGTATGGATTTCTCAGTAAGCTAGAGAAAACCCTAAGTTCTGAAGGTTTAGAAGTCTATATCTTCGATAAAGTCGAGCCTAATCCCTCTCTTGAGACTGTAGAGTCTGGATCTAAACTAGTTAAGGCCAATAATATTGATGTAATAGTAGCCTTTGGTGGTGGTAGTGCTCTTGATGCAGCCAAGGGTATCTCATTACTAGGTGTAAAAGAGGGAAGTATCAGGGACTATCTCTACCCCTATATAGTGGAGGAAGATACGATACCTCTAATAGCAATTCCTACCACCTGTGGAACTGGTAGTGAGGTAACTAAGTATGCCGTGCTCACTGATACTCAGCTTAGAAGGAAGTGTGTTCTAGTAGGTCCAGGAATAGTTCCTCTGGTATCTATACTCGATCCCGTGGTTCTAGAAGTACTACCTCCTAACCTAACAGCCTACACATCCTTTGACGCTCTTTCCCACGCTATAGAAGCCTATCTCTCTAAGCTCAGTACTCCCATATCTGATCTCTTCTCCGTAGAAAGTGTGAAAATTATAACTAATCATATGATAGGAGGATACAAGGGATCGCTAGAAGATAAAACTTGGTTATTTTATGCTAGCCACTTGGCAGGATTGGCTATTAATATAGCTGGAACTATAATGGTCCACGGTCTTGGCTATTACCTGACAACACATCATAATATACACCATGGTTTAGCTAATGCTATGTTGCTTCCCTATGCTATAGAGTTCAATACTCCCGTTGCTGAAGAGAAAATAGTTAATCTGGCTGAAGCTCTTGGAGTGAGCAGTGGTGATCCACTTGAAGATGCTAGAAGATTGATTAATATCATTTTAAAGCTAAGAAAAGATGTAGGAATTCCACTGAAATTGAGTGATCTAGGCGTACGTGAGGATGAGCTCGAATTAATGGTCTCTATAGCTATGAAGTATGAGAGAAATCTCAAGAATAATCCACGTGCAGTTAGTGCCTCAGATGTACGCGATATTTACAAGAAGGCTTTAAGAGGTGCTATATAGATCCACTTGAAGTCTCTGGGTCGGTATCAGAAGACTTAAGTGAAAGTATTCACAGGCAACTCATAACTCAACTCCATCTATAGGAACAGCTGAAAATAGCTCAACGACCTTAATATAGGAAGCATAAGATTCTTTTGAAGGATCTGAAAACAGAGGAAGATTCGGACTCCTGAGGAGGGCAAGAATTTAAGTACACTTAATCACTCGTATTTAGCAGGTGAGTTAGAGTGCCTACTGCAGAGATACTTACTATTGGTAATGAACTACTTATAGGAAGGATTGTAAATACGAATTCCACATGGCTCTGTAGAAAACTTACTTATTTGGGTATTAAAGTGAGGCGAGTAATAGTCCTCCCAGATGAGGAAGAGGAAATTGCTCGAGGAGTGAGAGAATCTATAACTAGAGGTGTTGATATATTGCTGATTACCGGAGGACTAGGACCTACTTTCGATGATAAAACTAGTCAATCGTTATCACTAGCTCTCAAAAGACCCTGGGTTGTCAATCAGAGGGCTCTTAGGATGATTGAGAAAAAGTACAAAGAAAGAGGACTTGAAATGACAGAACATAGATTGAAGATGGCTAAAATGCCTGAGGGAGCGGAACCCATACCCAATCCCGTAGGTACTGCACCTGGAATACTCATTAGATTCGGTAAAACGTTGCTTATTGTGCTTCCGGGAGTTCCCGAAGAGATGAAGAATATGTTCGAGCAGTATGTAGAACCTCTGCTCAAAAAAGTAGCTCCAGGAGTGGTATTTTTAGAAGATCAATTTGTGTGTAGGGGTTTACCGGAATCCACTATAGCTCCTATTATAGAAAAGGTAATGAGGAAAGTTCATGCTGTCTACATAAAAAGTCACCCTTCGGGTTGTGAATTAGGAAAACCCGTGGTAATTATTCATATGTATACTTCAGGATATAGAAGGGAGGAGGCAGAGGATAAATTAGTACAGGTGAAAGATGAGCTCAAGAGAGAGCTGATAAGAGCAGGAGCTGAGATAGAAAATAGCTGACTTTTCTACCATTTATTCCTACTAGATCCTATTAGGCTTCTAATGCCAAAGGCTAGTGATATAGTTCCTGTAAGTAGAGCTTCGTATGCTACTGTTATCGCTCTAGTAAGCATTGTAGCTGAGACTGATGCCTCTTTATCTATACCTAATAGTACAAAGGTAGTAATCATAGCAGTATCTAGAAGTCCTGCATTGACAGGAATTCCTAGGGGTATATTGTCTATTACTCCATAGAGTGGATAGGCCAATGAAAGAATCCAGAAACTAATTGGATAGTATAGAGCTTTAAACACCATGTACGGTATCAGTATACCGAACATCCACTGAATCAGGAGTAGTATAAAGCCTAGAGTTATTGGTAATCGTTTTTTATATAGTAAGTGAATAGTATACTTGAAAGAGTTTAGTCCTCCCTCTACAGAGGCTATGTAGTGCTCCAACCTAAACTTCGCTAAGAATTTTTTGATGGTATTTGAAGTTCTATCTAGTAGAAAGCTCATTATCCTTTCATTGAATAGTACTATGAATCCAATTAGTGCAAATATTCCACAGATGACTGCTACTGCTAGAGTCTGCCCATACACATCAGTAG
>QMRW01000019.1 GCA_003650785.1 Thermoprotei archaeon
AAGAGGGGCTGAAGGAGATAGCTGTAGGGGGCCTCAAAGTCGAAGTGTGGAAATATAGTCTTAAACACTTCCTGCATACCTTTGAAGACGGGAAGTACAGGGATAGAGAGGACTCCTGGTTCCTAACAAGCCTCTGGATAAGGCTATTGAGGGAGGGCATAATACTCGAGGATCCGCGTGGAATTCTCGGTAAGTGGAGGAACAGGGCACTCAAGTGGAGGTGGAGGAGGAGTGAAATAGCACCTGTAGTCGATAGGGCCAAGAGGTGTGTAGCTGTAGCAAAGAGGACGAACTCCCGGGGAGAGTTATTCAAAGGGATAGTGGCCATAAGGGATGGTCTCTATAACCTCACAATAGCGCATATTATGGCTTTGAATAGGATCCCCAGCATAAGGCCTAAGGATCTATACAAGGAGGTGGAGGAAGTAGAGTTTAGGAAGATATTCGACAGAGTCCAGGGCCTGGAGGATGTAGATAAGTGTGTCGTGGAGGAGCTTCTGAGTGAGCTCGGAAGTCTGTTGAATAGGGAGTGGAGGAGTAGGAGGGGGGCTAGGACCGAGTATGAGAACGCTCTGAGGAGCTTGAGGAGGGAGAGACCCAAGGAGGCTCTGCTGAGTGCCAGATACTGTGCATTCTACATAGGTGTGAAGATATTAAGGAATATGGGCGTAAAGGCGAGGTTGAAGCTGTACGATGCAGAATTTCACACATCCATCCTTGATTGGTTGAAGGACAGGAAGGACTTCATCTCCATCTACTATAAATTACACGCTACTAGGAGGCTGGGCCATGAGTATTTAGGTGAGTGCATAAGGCTTGTGGAGGAGAACCTTATGGAGCTCTCAGACATATCTAAGAACTCCCAAAATAAATAGCAAGTAAGCGAAAATGCTGTTCAGGATGTTCAGGAGAAGGAAGACGTCTCTCAAAGGGCTTTTAGAGCGCAAAGTCTAGCCTTACCATAAATTCTTTTAAATCATCAATACTGAGACCAGGTAGTGTCTTGCTAGACCATGAAATTCCCTTGGAAGCAACCTACTCTGAGGTAGGGACGCCCTTCAAGCTCATATAGGAAGAGAAAGTCCTTATGCCATAAAGCCCACTTATATCTACAAGATCCGGATCCATACCCTTATCAAGTCTTGGAATGCACAGATAACTACTATGGGTAGACTTCATGATTATATAAAGGATTATTCGTGATAGAAAGAGTTTATCCGCTCAGAAATCAATTCTCAAAAAGAGTTTATTAGCGGGCCCGCCGGGATTCGAACCCGGGACCTGCGGCTTAGAAGGCCGCCGCGCTATCCTAGCTGCGCTACGGGCCCTATATTTCAATGTTAGTTTCTACTTCTCTCCTAAAACCTTTTCGTTCCTACAGGCACAGCCTCAGACAACCCTCATGATCGAGTAAAGCTTTAGTGCACTGGAAGAGACTTGTGGCTCTGTATAGTCGTCGGTATTCCTGTTCCAGTACTGATAGCATTACCTCATCGGACAATGTGCTGTAACATGTATGAGTACCTAGATCTTATGTACTACTGATAGTTCTTCTTTAAGCTCTCTAGTTCTCCTCCTTACGATATCCCATAATTCACTAGAGCTCTTAGTACCTTCATTCAGATCTCTCAATCTATCTTTAATATCTCTTAGGGGTTCAATATTGAATAAGTTTATCAACATTAGTAGCCACGACCTAGCTACATTATCCTCATTATATCCGCCACCTCCTAGACATAGAATCCTTCCATTGGAATACTTCTCGGCTAGGTTCCTGATATTTAGGGAGAAGATATCATAAGCCCTAGTAGTTAACCTGAGCCATGCTAACGGATCACCCTCATGGGCATCACAACCCATCTGGACTATTATCATTCTGGGTTTATACTGCTCTAGTAGTGGTAATATTACCTCATCTACTGAGTAGATAAAAATGTCATCGCCACTACCAGGTGGGAGCGGTATGTTTACAGAGTAGCCATACCCTTCGTCTTCTCCCAGTTCGTAAATATTGCCAGTACCCGGAAAGAATCCGGGATAGTACATGTGTATTGAGATCTTGAGTATGTCCGTGTTATAGAGAATTTGTTGAGTTCCATCACCGTGATGAACATCGATATCAACTATCGCTATACGTCTAAACCCCCACTTTCTGAACAATAATGCTGCTATGGCTACATCATTAAATACACAGAAACCAGAGGCTGAGTTAACTTTAGCATGATGAAAACCCCCCTGAGGATTAAAACCTGCTCTTATATAGTTCTCTTTGATCATTTCAGCAAGGGTAGTAGTACCTCCAATAGCAAGTAATGCATCTTCAAATACTCCCTTGTAGGATCTAGTATCTCCATAGTCTAAGTAACCCTCACCAATAATACTAGATTTTTTAACGTACTCTACATAGCTCCTGCTATGCGCTAGTAATATTTCTTCAAGTGTTGCTACTCTTGGAGTTATTACTTTAACATACTTGTCTGTTGATAGCTCTTTAAAAAGTTGCATGAAAAGCTTAATTCTTCCAGTCCATATTCCATGTAGGGAAAGGGGTGTAAAACTTATTTTCAAGTATTCTTCCCTAAAGGAGATAGCTGTATCCACTTTCCCACCTATAGATACCTATACTCCGGTATGCCTTTTACCGATATGAATTTCAGTACCTCTTCGTATGTAGGTAATCCTGAAATAGCTCCTACGTGCATACATTTTATCGCAGCTACAGCATTCGCTAGGCACAATATATCCTCTATTTTATCTCCTTTGGAGATACCGAATAGTACTGCTGCATTCCAAGCATCACCAGCTCCTACAGTATCCTTCACCTCTACCTTAAACGACTTCATGTAGATGGCTTTCTCATCTTCTATGAGAATAGCACCGAGTCTACCCATTTTGATTCCAGCTACTTTAAACTCCATGGATCTAAGACTTTCTATTACCTTCTCTAAACCTCTTACCTCGAGAAGTAACTCTAGCTCACTTCGTGTAGCTAGGAGAATGTCAATGTACTCGATAGCTCTCTTCATGGTCTTTCTTAAATCGTCGATACTCTTCCATACGTCAAGCCTTATCGTGGGATCAAGAGAGACCATGAGTTTTCCACTTATATTCTCTAGAAGTGTCAGTATACTACTTCTAGCAGGTTCTTGGGATAGAGAAAAGCCTGTAAGGTGTAGTATTTTTGAGGAGCATACATATTCGTAGTCACTTTCTTCTAATCTAAGTTCTGTATCCGCACTTAGGCTCCAGGGTTTTCGATAGAAGAAGAACTCTCTTTCGCCTTCAGGCAATTTTACTACAAATGCCAACGTAGTTCTGTAGGGAAGTCTCCTGACTCTACTAGTGTCGATACCATATTGATTGAGTGTTCTCACTATGATTTCTCCCAAAGCATCTCTTCCTATAGCTGTAAGTACTCCCACTCTCATTCCCAGTTTAGCACATGCTATTGCAGTGTTCATGGGTGCTCCTCCAAAACATGCTTTATAGGTAAAGTGGTCTATAGGTATTAGGTCTATTATCGCTTCTCCTAGAGAGATTACATCAAGTTTCACTATATACACCAGAAGATAATAGCAGGAACTGTACTATAAAGTCTTTATAAGGGTTGTATAATATACTCGTTGGTTGAGAGAGTGGGTATGCTTGAAATATTATCTTCAATAGTGCTGTTGATTATAGGTATTTTACTTATAGTCTTCATAGTCAAGTTACTAATAGTGTTACTTCCAGCTATAGTGATAGCAATTGTGGTATACTTCATTACTGGAAGTTTCGCATATTCAGCTATAGCCTTTCTGGTAGTTGCTCTAATATCTTTAATTAAAAAATTATAGTATGATTAGTGCTTTCTAGACCTTAAGAGTACTATTGCTACTATAACTGCTACTACTATAGCAACGGTGACTAGTATTACTTGAACCATAGCTGTAGGCATTACTGGTACGTATACTTCTTCCTCTTTCTTTACTTCCTCCTTCTTCTCTTCCTCTTTCTTTTCTGGTTTCTTTTCCTCGGGTACTTTATAGTTTATTGTGACTTCTTCACTCTCACCAGTATTTCCAGCGTTATCGATCGCTATAGCCTTGAGAGTAAGTGTTCTCGTCCTTAATGGTGGTATCATAGCTTGGTAGATTCCTCTTCCTACATATGTTGTAGGTATTTCCATAATACCTGTGGCTGTCCTGTACACTAACTTAACGCTCTCTATACCCCAACCTCTATCGATAGCTTTTATATACACACTCAGTGAGCTCTTTCCGGCTATAGGGGTTCTAGGTGTATACATCTGGATTTCAACTTCGGGTGGTTCTTCATCCTTATAGGCAGATATTATTACTTTCAGATCTTTACCTACTGGTACATCCATTGTTACTTTTACTACATGTAGAGATCCATATGGTAGTATTTTATGCTCTTTTATTAGTTCTTTATTTCCATAGAGACTATATTTGTCAAAGGGGATTGATGCATTTACGTACATGTATAATGTGATATTCTTCATTTCATATTCAAAGCCTGGCAAAACTTTAATTTTGTATATGTATGTTGTGAGATTAATATCAGTGTTTACAATCATTTTGACCTTTTCTATATTATAGCTACTAACACCCTTAAGGGGATTTTTTGTAGGCACTCCTACTTGCTTTACCTCTCCTTTTTCATTTATTACTATTATTCTAAAGCCTCTATAGTCGGCCTCCCTAAGTCCCGCACATGTAGTTACCGTAGTCACAAACCAAGTTTTATCATTGTATAGAACTAGAGCATCTCCATGGACATGCCCTGCCAGAACCATTTTTACTTCATATTCTTCTATTAACCTCAGGAACTCCTTAGCAGAATCTATTCTTTCCCTCCAGCTACTATAAAGATTTCTCAATTTCTCTATCTCCCTCCATGTACCTCTGACTTTACCAAAAGTAGCATAGTTGAAAAAGGAGTGATGTATCAACAGTATTTTAACTTTATCGATGTGCTTAGCAAGTACGCTTTCTAGCCATTTCAACTGAGGAGTATCAAGAAATCCTTCAAGATGTGTATCTAGGCCTACTATTAGGAATTTTCCTATACACCTGTACCATATAGGTGGACCTACGTAGACTCCGTAATATCTCTTCATGAAACTTTCCTCATCTGTCTGTGCATGGTCATGATTTCCTGGTACTATGAAGGTAGGTTTTCTGGCAGTATTAGTTATCTTCCTGAAAAGTTTAAGTGATGCTATATCCGCACCTACATCGACATTATCACCTGTAATGACAGCGAATTGTACAGGTAGAGTATTCAGAAGCGCGATTGCCGTCTCATAGTATACATAGCTAGGCACTCCATCAGTAGTTATCCCTATATGTACATCTGTGATGTGCATGAAGACTAATTCTGTAGGCCATTCATCTAAAACCCATACGCTCCTTACACTTATCAGTGGTTTTTCGTTCACCAATAGGTAAAGATCATATAATCGTGGTGTTGCATTCTCCGGAACCTTTAGTGTTACTATTAATACCTCTTTAAGCGGGTACTTTCTAACTATTATCAGTGTTACGTTCAGTCCGGGAGAAATGAGCTTAGAGTCTTTCACCTCTACAGATGCGCCTCCAGTATATACTGTGGCATTGAATAGGTCTCCACGTATGACTGCTATAGGAACAGAATATAGTGGATCTATTATTCTGAGCTGTTCTAATGCTGCTTGACTTCTTATCTCTATCGAGCTTACCGATATCGCAATTAGTACTGTTAATACTAATAGCTTAATGAGCTTACTAGTATTTGACTTTTTCAAGACCCCCTCCTTTAGTAGGAGGGATGGAATAATAAAACTTAACTTCAGTGGGATAATCGTACTATGTTATAGTTTCTACTTCAAATTCTTCCCATCCTATTAGTGGGAATATTATTACATCCTCTTCTTTGATGGCAAGTCTTATTCTAGTCCCAGTTTTAACCTCGTATTCTGGATCTATGTATGCTATCATGTTCTGATCTCCTACATTAATTCTAAGCTGTGTAAATGGTCCTAGGAACATTGTAAGCTCTACTACTCCCTCTATTATATTCGACTCTCCTTCTACTTTTAGAGTAAAGTCCTCTGGATGCATTATGGCGATAGCTTTATCACCTACGCTTAATTCATAGTCCTCGGCCAGTTTTCCTGTTATAGTTAACTTTTCATTAACTCTCATTTTCACCCTCCTTCCCTGAATATACTCTATGGATCCTCTAAGAGCGGTACTCCTGCCTATGAAGGTAGCCACAAATAGATTTCGGGGGTTCATGTAGATTTCACTAGGCCTTCCTACCTGTACTATCCTACCTCTTCTCATTATAGCTACTCTATCTGAGATACTCATAGCTTCCTCCTGATCGTGGGTAACATAGATTGTAGTTATGTTAAGATCTCTCTGTATTTTTCTTATTTCTTCCCTCATTCTGAGTCTGAGTTTAGCATCCAGATTGCTCAATGGTTCGTCCAAGAGGAGTACCTTCGGCTCTATAACAAGTGCACGTGCAAGAGCTACTCTCTGCTGTTGTCCTCCGGATAGCTGAAGGGGATATCTATTTTCAAGTCCTGTGAGCCCTACAAGATCAAGTACCTCCTTTACTCTCTTTTTTATTTCTTCTTTTGGTACTTTCCTTATCTTTAATCCATAAGCTACATTATCATATACGGTCATGTGGGGCCAAAGAGCATAGTTCTGAAATACCATAGCACAACCTCTCTCGTATGGCTTTTTAAATGTTACATCTTCTTCATCGAATATTACTCTACCTTCATCAGGTATTTCAAATCCAGCTATTATTCTAAGGGTAGTTGTCTTACCACAACCACTAGGTCCAAGTAGTGTGAAGAATTCTCCATGGTCGACTTCTATACTAGCCTTATCGACAGCTACTACCTTGCCAAACTTCTTACTCACTTCCTTTAGAGTTACTCGTGTCAAGTATATCCACCTTATCCTACACTCCTATATATGCGTACTTCTGCTTAAATACTACGTTTACTAAGACTATTACTAAAAGCTGTATCGATATAAGCAGGACTCCTAGGGAAGCTACTATATGGGGTCCTCCTACTCTTTCTAAGTAGTCCATCATTATGAATGAGATAGGTGCCTGATGTTCTTCTCCTACACCTTTTAGTCCACCTAGTGTTATTCCTACACTTGTCTCACTCATACAGTATACAAAGCTTATCAACGCTCCACTTAGTATATTGATCCCTATTAACGGAATGACTATACTGACTAGTGTTTTTAATCTACTAGCGCCTAGGTTTAATGATGCTTCCTCTAATGCTATATGAACCTGCTGAAGTCCTGCATATACAGCTCTAGCAGTGAAGGGTAATCTTCTTACACTATAAGCTAATGATAGTAATAGTGCAGGTCCGAATGTTATGGGATCTAATGGAGTTCCTCTAAATATGGAGGTGAAGAAGTAGAAATATCCGACAGCTATAACTAGTCCAGGTAGTGCTATAGGTGATGTTACTAATATGTCCAATAAATCGGTGGCAGGTATTCTAGCTCTAGCTATAACGTAGGATGAAGAGACACCTATTGCAACTATCAATATTATAGCTAGAATAGAGTATGTAAGGCTATTAACTATAGCTCTAAATACCAGTGGATCTTCTACTATCTTAGCCATATGCTCTAGTGTAAATCCGTAGGGTAAAGGATCCGCCCAGTTCTCTGCTAAAGCATATATAAAGACTCCTATTTGAGGGAAAGCTGCGAATAATAGTAGTGGTAGAATGAACAAGTATACTACTATAAGTCCCTTTAGTCTTAACCTTCTAATTCTAGGAGACCATCTACCTCCTCTGCTTAGCATGGCATATTGTTTAAGTGTCACGTACTTCTTTATTCCTATGAAGGCTGCTAAGGCTAGTATCAGGAGTATGAGTGATAGGGTTGCTGCTACTGGTGAGAGTTGTCCTGTTGTTGCTTCTAGAAATCTCTCAAGTATGTGGTAAGACATGAAGCGTTTCTCATTGAATACTATAGGTGCAGCTACATCCTCTAGAGAGAATATGAACACTATGGCTGCACCTGCTGCTAGGCCAGGGAGAGATAGCGGTAATGTTACTGTCCTGAACAACTTGAGACCTTTAGCTCCTAGATTCTCTGCTTGCTCTTCCATACTAGGGTCTATGTTGATCATGCTTGAGTATACATTTAGATATATTATCGGAAAGAATGTCATTATTTGAGTTATTGCTACTCCTGCTAAGTCCTCTATGCCTATTCTATAGGGCAGATGTAGAACGTCTCCTATGATCCACGATATTATACCATCTCTCCAATCAAAGATCTTTCTTATTACAAAAGCGTTTATGAAGGGGGTTACAAGAAGTGGAGTCATAGCTAGCACTCTTAGAATAGTCCTACCAGGGAAGCTGTATCTAGCCATAACAAAGGCTACTACTATGCCGAGGATGCTAGCACAGATAGTTACTATGAATGAATTTACAAGGGAGTTCATTATTATACCAAGGCTCACTCCACTTATTTTGATCAATATGAACTCCCTGCCCCTAAACGTTATGAGTCTAATTGTAATGGGTGAGCCTCTAGGATTAAAATTCACATATGTTGGATCTGTAAAGATGTCTGCTGGGTTATAATTTAAGGATACCAGTAGAACCGTAGCTATGGGAGCTATTAGGAATAGTGTTAGCATTAATGTAGGAAAGGCTAGCTGTGTAACCAACACAGGGTCTAGGTAAAACATCTGTACTTTCAAGTTCTTAAGGAGTTCACTTCTTTTGATCATCCTTATTTCCCTAGTACTCCTCTAGTTGCTTTAGCACATATGTATATTTTTCGATAGCTTCCTTCTTCCAAGTCGATATTAATTTATCCTTAAAGGTTGGATCCTTTTCAAACTTTTCACATATCGAGATAGCATACTCCTCTGTAAACTCTACTTCTTTTCCAGTTAGTGGATCTGTGAACTTCAATGGAGCACATAGAATGCTTACGTATTCGTTGAACTTGGATTCTCCTATTTTTCCTTCGAAGTATAGTGAGAGTAGCTTAGTCCATACCTCCTTTAACCTATCATTAACCTCTACTAGAGTTGCTTTGAAGTACCACTGCATAACTCGTTCATACATGAGTGCTAGAGTATCGTTAAATAGCATGCCTTTTGTCTTAAGTGTGATCTTATAGGCCTCGTAGAGATCTGTCCTATTCTTACCTAGCGGTGTTTCAAATATTTTAGGATTGGAAGGCATTCTATTTATACTGGGATCTAGCCATACCTTTTGTCCCTCTGTTAGTACCCATGCAATGAATGCTTGTGCTGCTTCTGGATTCCTAGCTCCCTTGACTAGTGCTATAGGATCACCGTTAACTATAGTCTCTCCTCTCGGTATTATGTACTCACACTCAGGGTTGACAAGTTTAGCTGTATATCCATAAAAGTCTATTGTAATACCCACGGCTATTTCTCCTCTAATCACACCGTCTCTTACAGCCTCACTACCACTATATACTTCGGCGTTAGCTGCCATTAACGTTAATATTTTCCATCCTTCAGTCCATCCATATCTCTGTAGTATTATTTCATACATTCTAGTATTACTAGTACTCATTGTTGGATCTGCGATACCTAGTGCTGGTTCTCCATACTCCACTAAGGGTCTACCGATTATAGGTGATGCTAGTTCTCTCCAACTTCTTGGTACTGGAAGGTTGTAGTCCTTGAGTCTCTCATGGTTTACCGTGAAACCGAAGCTAGCGATGGCTGCTGCTACCCAGTACACTTTACCATCCTTTCCTACTCTCTTCATGGGCATTCCTGCTATTTCATCTGGTATCTGAGCTATTGCCTCTAGAACTTCTCGAGAGGTAAGGGGTGCTAGGAGTCCTTCATGGTACAGGTAATCGAAGAGAGTTGGTCCTCCTCCCCATGCTATATCGGCTTTCCCTCCCTCTATGTACTGTCTCCAAAGTCCAGGTGGTATTACTATAGTATTTATTTTGACAACGTTATATTTCTTTGCTAACTCGGATTTCTTAAATAATTCTCTAGCTTTCATTAAGATTTCTGTAGGGTGGCGTGAAATTATATTAAGTTCTACTTTGGGGGGCTTTTCTTCAGGCTTCTTTTCGGGCAATGGCGGTGGTGGTCTCATAAATATGAAGACCACACTAACGCCAATTAGAACTATCACGATGATAGCTAGGAATATCAATCTACCTACTCCTAACCTACTCATATGACCACCATTTTTGAAATAAGACACTAATATAAAGCTTGTATGTAAGGCAACGATATATCGCTACCTATCATACTGAAAACCTAGAGACCGCAATGTAAAAATATACCAGGTATAGAGAGGTTAATGGAAGGTGGTATTATGAGAAAAGAACTCCAAATAGCCATAGTGTTATTAACTGTAACTGTATTAATACTGCAAACCTCGCTAGTAGTAGAGCCTGCACCAGTGGGTATACCGATACTGATAGATCTAACTCATGCACAACCCTCCTCTGGAATCGATATAATTATGAGGATGGTACCAGAGGCACAGTGGTATATTTTGGTCAAGACTGAGGAGGATAAAGAAGCTTTAAGTCCTATGATAAAGTCTCTAGCTCACGGTATAATAGTAGGTGATTTCACTACAGTAGACCTAGGAAAATATAGGATAGAGATGATAATAATAGGCCAACCTCAAGCCCTCTTTACCCCGGACGAAGTAGCTGCCATAGTGGCATGGTTTACTAAGTATCCAAATAGAGCTATATGGGTTGCCGCTGATAGTGACTATCCGGCACAAGGAAGTGAAACAGCACAGCAAGCTGTAAATATGATACTAGAGGCCTTAGGTGCTAGTCTAAGGTTAGACTATGTTTCAATAGAGGACCATGAAAGTAATGCTCTGAAACCCTATAGAGTGCTAGCTTTTATAAAGCCTGATCCGGAGGTCTCAGTATTAGGATACGCGTGTGAGAGAGTTCTATTCCACGGCCCTGGTGGAATTTCATGGGTTGACGAAGCTGGAACCTGGCATAAATTGACAAGAGAAAATAAACCAAAGAACGCCTATGTAGTGGCGATAACTTCAAGTAAGGGTCTAGTAGCCGAGCACCAAGCAGAGCCTAAGGGAATAACTGGAAAGGCATATACACCAGGAGAAGAGGGAGTATTCACGGTTATGGCAGTAGAACTTATCGAGGTAAAGAAGGGATACGGTAGAGTTATAGTCTCTGGAGAGAGCCCTTATGGTGGATATCAACCCCTAACGACTTGGATGTACTATGGTTTCAGGATAAGTGGTCCTCAATTCGTAAGGAATGTGATCCTATGGGCTACTGGATACATGGGTGAGCTTAGAGCTGTAGAAACTATAATGTCAGCTGTAGATGAAAAGCTAGCAACTATGAGAGGTGAACTCGAAAAAGTAAAGCGGGAGGTTAGTGCTACAGTAGGCGGTATTAGTTCTGTAGCCTATCTAGGAACAGGCATAGGAGTTATAGCACTAATAGTGGGTATACTAGCCCTCATTATGGCCACTAGAAAACCTAAATAATTTTTTAAATACTTTATTTCTTAGAAAATGTGATTTAAATCGTAATAAGAACTAGTGGGCCCGGGGGGATTTGAACCCCCGACCTCGGGGCTTACGCTCTCCCGCGCCTCCTGCAAGCACTATAGTGTCAGGCGGGCGTCATAGCCGCTAGACCACGGGCCCTCTCTAGGCACGCTTATGCTCTTCTGCTGTACCTACTTCACTATATTTTTGGTACCCTTTATACTTATTAAGTTGTA
Source organism: Thermoprotei archaeon (assembly GCA_003650785.1). Classification (GTDB taxonomy): domain Archaea; phylum Thermoproteota; class Thermoprotei; order Thermofilales; family B20-G17; genus B20-G17. The sequence goes on from QMRW01000019.1 coordinate 11,791, forward strand.
CTTCACTGCAGGTATCGTCTCTAATTTCTTTCTTTCTCAACATATAATCCTTTCGGGGTACTCTCAACTTCTTACTGGCCTGCTCAAGTAGTGGTATTTTTGTGAAATAGGATAGGGGTCTTATGCCGTGTTCATCTATTATATATTCTTCATGTGCTATTACAATCCTCAATCTACCCTTCAGATCCACTTCTGCATACTCTACTTCTATCCCGGAATTTAAGATTTTACTTAACGTTTTGAGGTATTCTACATTAAGCTCTATTCTCTTCTCGCCTAAATTAGGAACAGTAAATGCTATTAACATTAACAGTGCACCAACTATTATCATTAGAGGTCCCATTAACTTACTCATGTTTAGTATCAATCTACCTAGTCCGGGTATCTTGAACACTACTTTGCCTATTATTTCATTCCTTGTAAGCCACCAGGGATCAGGTGTAGGATTACTATCTCCTCTAGTTACATATACTTCCGCATGATTACTATTTCTAATCTCAATTACTCTATGCACGCAAAGTCTACTACTCGGGTCGATAAATACTATCACATCTCCCACGTCAATTTTTGCAGGATATCTATCTACTATAACTATATCACCCACATTAAGGTATGGAGCCATACTGTCTGAAGACACTATCATAGCAGAGTACCTAGAATAGAACATAAGTAGTGGTATGAGAATAGCTGCTAGAAAAAGCACAGGTTTAGCTATATTTCTTAGTATCATTCTATCTACACCTTAATTACTCTGATTGTCAATGATTTACTACTAAGCATAGATCCCATGTCAAATATTACTCTTACGTATTCATCCTCATCAGGATCTGAGTCAGATGCTATAAAGACGGTTCCAATAAGGCTCTCTCCTATAAAGAGTTCAACTTTGTATGTTGTATTTGGCGGAGTAAAGTTGGGTTTTACTCGTACTTCTACCTTGAGGTAGTAATGACCTGTACTTACTCCAGGAGTGGCTATGGGTGCTGAAGTCGACATGATAACAGGTTCTGAAGCGTTAGTACCCTTAGCGGTAAAACCACCAAGAGGTGCGGTAAAAGGTCCTTCTACGCTGACCGCAACTTCCTCTGTTACTTCCAAAACTACACCACTGTAGCCAGCGTATCTCATGAATAGTATTCCAGGACCGTAGACTAGGAGAGAGGCTCCTGTGGCTATTAGTACTATTGCTATAGCTAGTAGTATATATCTTAACATATTCAATACCAAAGGAAAAAGTGGGATACTGTAATAAGTATGTAATACTTAATTTAGAGGTAGATTAGCTAAGTATAGATATATTCCTACTACGTCCTATTTATACCACTGTAAGGATACTATGTGCTTCCCATCCTAGGAGGAGCCCTTACTATGATATCTTTAGGATCCATACTTTTCCATTCTATAATAAATTTATTTCTTTCAAGAAGCTTAATTATTTCTTCTTTATTCATGCCATACTTCTTTAGATCTGTAATTATATCGGATAACCTACTGACCTTTATGCTTTTGAGATAGGTGTAAACCTCTGAAGGTACTACAATTTCCTCTCTCTCCAAGACCTCTATTCTCTTCTTCTCTCTACTATCTTCGTATTTTTTGAGTCTTAAATACACCTCTACTGCTGGTAACTTCTCCCTGTATAGTATTATATCTTCAAAAGGTAGTTCTAATATCTTGGAACACGAAAGCTTCTCGTCTACTGCCACTATCATGTTTACACCCTTAAGTCCTCTCAATTTTCTTATTTTCCTTTCCAAGTAATCTTTAGTCCAAAAACCTACGATCTCTAAATATACCGTAGTACCATTTTTAGTAAAGGAGAAATCAGGTATCAGGATACTCTTTCCAACTACCAATGGTTCTGGTTCTCTCCTTATAGACCATCCAGAACCTAGAGTTTGAAAACGTTTGAAGAAAATTCTCTCTACATCACTGTCATATTCCAGGTATTTTAGTTCTGTCTTAGGAAAGAGGTAGGATAGTCTATCTGTTGTAAAGAACCTGTAGATTCTACCTCGTCTTCTCACTCTAGCTCTTATCTTCCATTTTTCTGCAGAAATCAGATATGGTAGGACTTTAGCAAGCCTAGTTCCATAGCGCTCCGTCTGCTTTAATACTGATACTGGTCCATCAATGTGTAATTTTATAGTATTACCTAACTTCTCAGCAGTATACATGAGCCCCTTTCTTTTTACATTGAAGAGAATTATCTTGGCACATGTTCCTGTAGTTCTAAGCTCTACTGTGATGTCTAGTGCTTTGAATAGTAGTGTCTGTGTTAATGCTAGATTATATTCTTTGAGTAGTTCTTCAGGGTCAATGTCACTAAAACTTCTAAGTATCTCTTCTTCTTCATGTATAGATCTAAATGCTTCGATTACTTCTTTGGGGCTCAAACCGTACTTCCTAGCTACATGCTCTAGCACTTTTATCTTCTCACCTTTCTCCACTACAGCACCCCCAAAGACTCTCGCTACCTCACTGAATAATTCCAACCTTATCTTGAGAGGATCAACTCGAGTCTTTGGTCTCTGAAAATCAGCCCTCCTAAGAAGTATATGTGTAAGGGCTCTTGTAAACCTATAGTCGCATCCTAATCTAAAGGCCTCTTCCTCTATCTCTTTCAGTCTCTTATTCCACTCTGCTCTCTTGTGTCCTATATGTTCCTTACAAGCATAACTCAGCTCACCTGCTATGAAAATCTCATAATCTTCAAACCTAGAGTATAATGGAAATATTGTACTTCCCTTAGTTCTCACTATTAGTAGATTTGTTGGTAGCATTACTCTCACCCAGTCCTCTCCTCCTTCTCTGGGAGACTCTTATTTCCCTAGTTCCTGAAGTGATCAGTTCGTATAGAATAGCCTTACCTCTTTTCGGTCTGAGTATTCTTCCCAATCTTTGGATGTATTGTCTTCTACTACCCGTACCGCTTAACACAATAGCTACATTAGCGTCAGGTACGTCTATACCCTCTTCTAGTACTCTACTTGTTGCTATGACTCTTATATCTCCTCTTCTGAATCCTCTTAATACTAATTTTCTCTCCTCACTACTTGTCTTATGAGTTATCTCTGGG